>CASBQC010000191.1 GCA_949127805.1 Nostocales cyanobacterium PMM_0081 | reverse complement strand
GTGTACGCCGATCCTATCAGCAAGTTACCATTAGACTGCACGCTAATTCTATAACTAGCACTACGTCCACCACGCCCATTGGCACTGGGAGCGCTGTCCAACTGAATGCCCTCAGCATCAATTAGGGCATTTAAGAACTTCATCATGTTGACGCGCTCTATACCGTTTTTTGTAATGGTATAGTAGCCACACTTCTTAGCTTTGTCTTCCTTGCTAACGTTTTCTAGCTCTTTGACTTTATGGAGCAGATCATCACCGACTAGGGGTTCAATTTTTTTCTGTTTAGCCATCAACTTAGATCGAAAATGAATGGTTGAAATTTTTGAATCGATTTTATTTTAGCTGACAAATAGCTCGCACGCTCAAAATCGTGAGTGGGAATTCTTTAGTTTTTATCTCAGCCTAGCCAACTATATTACACGAATAGACATAATTTTTACGATTTATCCAATATTTTCCCAGGCAATATATCTTAAAGAAGATTGTTATAGAGATATCTATAGTTTGTGAAACACTGCTACACTATATTTATTGAAGTTTCCTTGCATCATCGCAATACAAAGTTGTTCACTTCCACTCTTCCTTTGATAATTGAGACGCAGAATGATAAGTAAAGCCGATCCGCGTGTCAATAGCCAGTGGGAGCGTGGGAGCGTGGTTAGTGGCTGTAATCTAGCTTAAATAACCAACAACTGATAAATTACAAAGGCAATGAAACTAACGACTAAAGGACACTATAGTGTAAAAGCTTTGCTAGATTTGAGTTTACAGGCAGGGTGCGCTCCTGTATCTGTTAGAGCGATCGCCAACCGTCAAGATATCCCCGCTCCTTATTTAGAAAAATTACTTATAGAAATGCGTCGATCTGGGTTGGTAAAATCAATTCGCGGCAGTGTTGGTGGATATCAATTAGCGCGATCGCCAGAACTAATCTCTATAGGACAAATTTTAGAAGCTGTCGGTGAAAACATTACCCAATTACCTCATTCTGACATCAAAACTACACTTGCTGAAGATTGGGTAACATATACTTTATGGCACAGATTACAACAAAAACTTAAACAAGCTTTATATAGTATTACCCTAGCAGACCTCTATTATGATGCTCGTAGTTGGCAAGCAGCTCAAGGGGAAGAAGCTAGTTTTATTGTTTAGTCAATAGTTCATAGTCAATAGTCAATAGTCAATAGTCAATAGTCCAAGATTCTTAACTGCTAACTGTTGACCTTTGACTCTTGACCTTTGACTCTTGACCTTTGACCTTTGACCTTTGACCTTTGACTCCTAACCAATGACACCATCTATTATTTTAATCATTGCTGCCACTTTAGATTACTTAATCGGCGATCCTTGGGGTTTTCCTCATCCAGTACAAGCTATGGGGTGGGTAATTTCTCGTTTTAGCAAATTCGCATTTCAATTTTGTCACAATTCCATAACACAGCGAATAGCTGGAATTTTACTAGGCACAATTATTATAATTGGTAGCGGCATTGTTGGTGTTTTTATAATTAAAACTGCGAGATGGCTGCATCCGCTATTAGGAATAATATTAGAAAGTATTCTTCTGGCTAGCTGTTTTGCTTTGAGAAGTTTAAAAACAGCCGCGCAAGCAGTTTTACTACCTTTAGGTGCAGGACAAATCGAAGATGCTCGGTCTATTTTAAGTAATTATGTAGGACGAGATACACAAAACCTTAGCGAAGCAGAAATTTTGCGAGCTGTTCTGGAAACAGTCACGGAAAATGCTACCGATGGGGTCATGGCTCCTCTTTTTTATGCAATTGTGGGAGCATTTTTGCCATTTGTGGGGGCAGCACCCCTAGCTCTAGCATATAAAGCTAGCAGTACACTTGATTCAATGGTGGGCTATCGATCTTATCCCTATACTTATTTAGGTTGGTTCAGTGCGCGGTTAGAAGATTGTTTAACTTGGCTTCCTTGTCGGTTAACAGTGATAACATTAGCGCTTTTATCAGGTAAACCATTGCATGTTTGGCAAATTTGTCAACGAGATGCAGTTAAAGATGCCAGTCCTAATTCGGGTTGGAGTGAATGCTGTTATGCTGCTATTTTGGGTGTGCAAATGGGAGGTACAAACTACTATCGCGGTATAGCTTCATATAAACCACTGCTAGGAGATGCGATTTATGCGATCGCACCAACTCACATCCAGAAAGCTTTGCAATTAACTCGATATTGCTTTTTACTATGGTTATTCCTAACCACATCTTTATTCTTTTTGCTTGTAAAAAGGTAATGATCTAAATAAATCTCGATAAACTGCCTACACAACACAAGATAAAAATAACAGACGCGAGGAACCGGAGCGTCTCTACTTTCTACAACATACGGTATAATCAAGAACTCAGGGTATTGTTTATGATTATTATGTCTGCCAAAGTCGTTGAAATTTTATCAGCAGAAGAAATACGTCGTACCGTAACCCGTCTTGCCTCTCAAATCGTCGAAAGGACGCGTGATTTGTCTGATTTAGTACTATTGGGCATTTATTCTAGAGGGGCACTGTTAGCCGAATTGCTAGCACGTCAGATTGAGACACTCGAAAACGTATCCGTGTCAGTAGGAGCATTAGATATTACACTATATCGGGATGACCTTGACCAAATTGGTTTGCGAACTCCGGCAAAAAGTGATATTTCTATTGACCTGACAGGAAAAACGGTTGTCCTTGTTGATGATGTAATTTTTAAAGGACGGACAATTCGTGCTGCTTTGAATGCAATACAAGAGTATGGCAGACCAGAAGTGGTTCGTTTAGCTGTGCTGGTAGACAGAGGTCATCGTGAGTTACCAATTCATCCTGATTTTATCGGTAAACAACTACCCACTGCTAAAGAAGAGGTTGTCAAAGTTTACTTGCAAGATTGGGATGGACGAGATGCGGTGGAATTAATTGGAGATTAGTAATTGGGCATTTCCAGAAATTAATTATGCGTTGTCCGAAACCCTTGATGAGACGTAGCAGTGCTACGTCTCTACATTCATTTTCACTAAAAATTCAGGTGTCATGAGGAGTGGGGGACAAGGGGGAAAATGGATTTGCGTAACAACCAACAACTAACCATTTTTAACCGTATTAATTGTTTCCAGTAATTGCTTCGCGGTGTAAGGTTTGGATAAAAAAGCTTTAATTCCTAAATCGTATGCTGCATTCATTTTATCACTAGTAGCAAGTCCGCTGATGGCAATAATCTTGACATTAGGGTTAATTTTGTGCAAGGTGCGAATGGTTGTGATGCCATCCATTGAGGGCATTAGCATATCTGTTAAGACAATAGATATTTTATCGCGATACTCTGCGTAAAGAGCGATCGCTTCTATGCCATCGCTAGCGGTTATCGCTTTGTAGTTATACGCTTCTAGGGATGTTTTGGTAATTTCTCGAATCGAAGGTTCATCATCGATGATCAAAACCAATTCTCCGCTGCCATGTGGCAATTCTAGTTCTTTTTCTTCAGGGGTTTCTGTTGTTTCTTGGGCAGGTAAATATACTTGAAATTTGCTGCCTTTCCCTACCTCGCTATATACATTGATGAAACCACCGTGACTTTTGACAATACCAAGTACTGTGGAAAGTCCTAAACCTGTGCCTTTACCGAGTTCTTTAGTGGTAAAAAATGGCTCAAAAATTCGGTCTAATACTTCATGTGTAATGCCAATTCCTGTATCAGCAACTATAACCACGATATAGGAACCAATTTTCGCGTCAATATGCATTTTAGCATAGTGCTCATCGACGATAAAATTTTGGGCAGAGATTGTCAAAATTCCGCCATTTGGCATAGCATCACGAGCATTAACACACAAATTCATTAATACCTGATGGAGTTGGGTAGCATCTCCAGAAACAGTCCAAAGATTTCGTGAGGTTTCGCAGTCAACATCTATTGATTTAGGAAATGTTTCTTTAATAACTTGGCGAATTTCTAATATTAAGTGTTTTAATTGTAAAATTGTGCGATCGCCTTCAACACCGCGAGTAAAAGATAATACTTGCTTGACTAAATTCGCTCCACGTTTGGCGTTGGTTACTAATATCGGCAGCAATCGCTTACTCCGCGCATCATGCAGTTGTGTCTCTAGAAGCTGTGCGGTCATTAAAATCGGCGCGAGGATGTTGTTTAGATCGTGAGCAATACCGCTAGCTAAGGTGCCAATACTTTCTAATCTTTGGGCGCGTAAAAATTGCGCTTCCAGTTGTTTTTTCTGTGTAATATCAGTGTTAACAACTAGAATTGATTGTGGCTTATGATCAAATGCTACTAATGTCCAACGGCTTTCAACGATGATTTCTTTGTCGTATTTGGTTGTTTGATGTAACTCTCCTTCCCAAGAGCCATTTTTCATCAATATATTGAGAGCTTCTTGCAGTTGCAATCCATGTTTTGTTTGCCAAATATCTTGGGTTCTTTTGCCGATCGCTTCTTCTTTCCTGCAACCATATAAACGTTCGGCTGCTTTGTTCCAAAATAAAATTTTATTATCTAAATCGCGCACAAAAATAGCATCGGTAGCGACATCAAGTAAAGCAGCTTGTTCGCGAATTTTCTGTTCTGTTTGTTTGCGCTCAATCGCATAGCGAATCGAACGCTCTAACAAAGGTGCTGTCATCTGACTTTTTTCTAAATAATCTGCTGCACCGGCTTTCATTGCCTCGATATCTATTTCTCTGTCTCCTTTACCGGTAAGTAAAATTATCGGAGCGGTGCAACCATTAGCGATCGCTTCCTTCAATAACTCCAGTCCATTCCCCTCACCCAAACGATAATCAACCAGATAGATATCGTGGCGATTTTGAGCGATCGCTTCTCTACCTTTTGCATAATTGCTCACCCATTCCAACTCGCTACCAGCTACCTGAAATTCATCGAACCAATCACGAGTCAAAATATAATCATCTTCATCATCATCAACTAGAAGAACTTTGATTCGACTGTTGTTCATTTCTCCCTCCAACTACTTCTAGTGGTAATTCCACAATTTCAAACCAGTATTTGCCTATCGTTTTCATCACCTCAACTAAAGAGCCGAAGGTTACAGGCTTAATGATGAAGGAGTTTGCACCCAAATCGTAAGTACGGTAAATATCTTCTTCTGCTCTAGAGGTAGTCAAAACGACAATGGGAATTTTTCTCAGATTAATATCAGCCTTAATTTCTCTGAGTGCTTCTCGACCGTCTTTTTTTGGCATGTTTAAATCGAGTAAAATCAAACCCGGACGCGGTGCAAGTTTAGCGCTGGTATAGTTACCACGGTGGTACAGATAATCCATCAACTCTTCACCATCACTGACAATGTGTAGCTCATTTGACAATCGGCTTTCTGCCAATGCTTCACGAGCTAACAAACAGTCGTCTTCATCATCATCCGCCATCAAAATTGTCACGGTTGTTTGGCGACCCTTCACTATGAATTTTCTCCTTAGCGCTGGTAATTGTATCTAGTTGGTATTAAATCGCAACAAATTATGAACTAATGTTGTAAGAGGATGTTTGAAAAGTCCTTAATGATGTATCAAATACTTTTAGATCCCCCTAAATCCCCCTTAAAAAGGGGGACTTTGAGTCCGGTTCCCCCCTTTTTAAGGGGGGTTAGGGGGGATCAATAAGTGCCTAAAGTCACACCAACAACTTTTCAAACAACCTCTAAGACTAAATATCTCTATGGGGGTATGATAAACCCTGGCGAGCAATTACATCGGTAGACTAACAATAAATTTTGCTCCTTGTGCTGGTGTACTTGTGGCTGTAATACTTCCATTATGACGTTCGGCAATTTTGCGGCAGATAGCTAAACCGATGCCGGTGCCTTGATATTCGCTGCGACCGTGCAAGCGTTGAAAAATGTTAAAGATGCGACTGAGATACTTTTCATCAAATCCAATACCTCGATCTTCGATCTGGAGCTGACAAAATTCTGAACCGTTAATCGCTCTAGTAACTTCACTGTATATTTTGACATAAGGCGGTTCTTCTGGGCGGTGAAATTTGATGGCGTTGCCGAGCAAGTTTTGTAACAATTGGCGCATTTGGAATGGATCGCCGGTAATGGTGGCTAACTCACCTATTTCCACACATGCACCGGATTGCTGAATAGTCACTTCTAAATCAGACAAGACCTCTTGGGTTATTTGTGCTAAATCTACAGATACAAAAGGTTGTGTTCTGGTGGTAACTCGTGAAAGTGTCAGCAAGTCTTCAATCAAAGTTTGCATTCGTTGGGCGGCATTTTGCATTCGTTCTAAATAATCGCTTCCTTGTTCAGTGAATGCATCAGCGCAAGTAGCTTTTAAGCGATCGCCAAATGTTTTGATTTTCCGCAGTGGTTCTTGTAAGTCGTGGGAAGCTATAAAAGCAAATTGTTGTAGTTCATCATTAGAGCGGGCTAATTCTTCGCGTTGTCGAGTTTCTTGTTCTAAAAGTTGCGCTTGGGAGACAGCAATACCGATTTGGTCTGCTAGTTGTCGTAAAAGTTCTGCTTCCCAGGTAGTCCAGTTGCGGGGATGAGCGCACTGATGAGCAACTAGCAGTCCCCAAAGTTGATTTTTAAAGAGAATCGGCACAACTAAATTAGCTTTAACACCAAACGATTGCAGCATTTTATAGTAGCAAGGATCGATGTTAGTTTTGTCTACGTCGTGAATAGAACCAATTCTGCCGTGGCGGTATTTTTCGATGTAATGTTGATTAAAGCAAGGGTCGATAATATCCCATGCCTGAATCGCGGGGAAACCGGGAACTACAGCTTCTTTGACTATCGTTCCCGAACCATCCGACCACAGCCGAAAGATAACTACACGGTCTGCGTGTAGCAGTTGTTGCACTTCTGTGACACTGGTGTGGAGAATTTCCTCAATATCTAAAGACTCGCGAATTTTGACAGTGACATCGCTAAACAATTGCGATCGCATGTTTTGCTTAAGTAATTCTTCTTCTACTCGCTTGCGATCGCTCATATCCATCATGGCGCCAATCATCCGCACTGCCTTGCCCATATTGTCATAAACGACATAACCGCGATCTAAAATGTCAGCATAGGAGCGATCGCCACGCAGAAAGCGGTATTCATTCGACCAAAATTCCTGACCACTAGCGATCGCCGCGTTCATATTAGAAACAACCCTCAGTTTATCCTCTGGGTGTAAGTGTTCGCGCCACCATTTAGTATCTAAAGTGGCATTTTCTATCGAGTTACCAAGTATCTGCACATTTTGATTACACCACACCTGATTTGTCAATAAATCCCAGTCCCAGACAACATCATTAGTAGCACGAACAACTATTTGAAAGCGCTCTTCACTCTGATGCAGTTGTTCTTCTGCGAGTTTGCGCTCAGTAATATCCGTATAAGAACCAACCATTCTAATTACATTATTGTCTTCATTCCACTGTGCCTGACCGCGAGCCAAAATCCATTTATAAGTATTATCTTTACATCGCACTCGATGCTCGCTGATGTAAAACGGGGTTCTTTTGGCAAAGTGGTCTTGAATAACTTGTTTCACCCGAACGATATCATCAGGATGTATTCGTGTGAAGCATTCATCTAAATTCTTGGAAATCTCCTCCTCTTCATAACCGAGCATTTCTTTCCAGCGAGTTGAGAAAAAAACTTCCGATGTTTTAACATTCCAATCCCAGATACCATCATTAGTACCCCCCACGGCTAACTGCCAGCGTTGTTCACTTTCTTTAAGTGCATCTTCGATTTTTTGACGTTCATTGGCTGTAGCCAAAATATTGGCAACAGCTTGGAGAAAATAAATTTCGTCTCGGTTGAAATTGCGTGCTTGTGTTGTGTGTGCCCCTAAAACGCCAAAAGGACGCTCTTTACCTTGAATCACAACACTCATACCGCTAACTACTTGATGGTCATGGAGTAGAGAAAGTCCTCTGAACCTAGTTTCTGTACGCAAATCTTTCACAATAACAGGTTCAGCGGCAAACAAAGTGTAGCCAGCTTGAGAATTTATGTCGGCGCCGACGATCGCCTTTCCTAGTAGTCCTGGTTGCCAGCCTACACCTGCCCGCAATAATAATGTCTCACCATTTGGCAGTAGTTCCAAAACTTTGCAATACTCAACTTTCAGCGATCGCGCAATCAGCGTCACGGCTGAATTCATTAATGTAGTTAAATCTGTCCCAGCTAAAGCGCTTTGGCTAAGTTCTGCTACCAACGCTTGCCGATTAGCGTAAAGTTCTAGCTCTTCTTCCGCTTGCTTGCGCTTGGTGATGTCCATTGTCACCCCAGACATCCGCAACGCTGTCCCGCAGGAGTCGCGAAAAACAACTCCTTTACTTGCTGCCCAACGCAGGCTACCATCACGGGCAACAAAACGATATTCGATGTCGTATTCTGCCTCTTTTTGAATCGCCTGGATTACCGAGCGGCTGATAAAATTGCGATCTTCAGGATAAACACATTCAATAAAAGCTGCATAAGTACTCTCAAAACTACCTCGTTCTAAGCCAAAGAGCACTTCTAAGTTATCTGACCAAGTTATTCTATTTGTCAGGACATCCCAATCCCAAGTACCCATGCGAGCTGCATCTAATGCCATCCGCAATTGTGCTTCTCGCAGTTGCGCTTGGTCTGTTTGCTGTCGTAATGCCTTCATTGTACGGCTAGCTTGCATCAAACGATGCACTCGTTGACGCAATACTTGCCATTGAATTGGTTTGGTAATATAGTCAGTCGCACCCACTGCAAAAGCCCGCTCTACAGATGCTTGATCGTAAAGAGCGGTAATCATTAAAATGGGTGTGTTTGCCCCACCAGGAAGTTGTTGTAATTGCGTGCAGCAGGTAAATCCATCCATCACCGGCATAATGGCATCAATCAGCACTATTTCTGGCTGTAGTCGAGTATAAGCAGCTAGTGCCTCCAAACCATTACTTGCTTCTGCCACCTGATATCCTGCTTGTTGCATCAAGTCGCACAGATGCATTCTTATTAAATCGTCATCATCTACAACCAGAATTAGGTTTGTCATTAGTCAATAGTCAACAGTCATGAGTCAACAGTCAAGGGTCAATAGTCAATGCACGAAATTTAAATACTTCTCACACATTCTCTAAGGCTCAAAACCTTAACTGTATGGATTATAAACTCTAACCAATGCCCGATGCCCTACGCCCTATGCCCGATGCCCAAGTACAGTTTTGCGTAAAAGCGTAGCGTTTTTAAATGCATCGCTCTGCATTGGCATAACATCGCTCTGCATTAACATAACATCGCTCTGCATTGGCATAACATCGCTCTGCATTGGCATAACATCGCTCTGCATTAACATAACATCGCTCTGCATTGGCATAACATCGCTCTGCATTAACATTGCAGGGTATTGCCAAATTTAATTTGCGACGAATTAATGAAATGCTGTACTAAGGATTTGGTGTAAAGTTTGTAATAATTCTTGCGTCGTATATGGTTTTGGCAAAAAGGTTGCGTGTTTATATGTTTGATTTAATAAGACTTGCTCGATTGTTGCCCCACTGACTGCAACAATAGGCAGTAGGGGATTCATTTTTTTCAAAGTGTTGATGGTGGTGGCTCCATCCATGTTGGGCATCATCATATCAATAATTGCGGCTTTAATTTCGTTTTTATGCTGGGCGTACAGTGCGATCGCCTCAATGCCATCACTTGCAGTAATTGCTTTGTAACTATATTTTTCTAAAGAGGTTGTGGTAATCTCGCGAATCGAGGCTTCGTCATCAACAATCAAAATCAATTCCTCATGTCCGGTGAGTATTTCCTGATTTTCTTCTTGCCGGATTGCGTCTGTATTCACCGCTGGCAAATAAACTTGAAATTTTGTACCTTTAGCGATCGCACTTGATGTGGTGATAAAGCCTCCGTGACCTTTAACAATGCCCATTACTGTGGAAAGTCCTAAACCTGTGCCTTTACCAAACTCTTTTGTGGTGAAAAATGGCTCAAAAATTCTCTCTAACGTTTCTTGATAAATGCCAATTCCTGTATCTCCAACGCTCAAAAGTATATATGAACCAACTTTCGCGTCTAGATGCATTCTGGCAAAGTTTTCATCAATGAAAATATTCTTTGCAGAAATGTTTAATGTGCCGCCATTAGGCATAGCATCACGAGCATTGACACACAAATTCATTAATACTTGATGTATTTGGGTGCTATCGCCACAAATTTGCCATAAGTCTGGCTGAATTTCTTTCTCAAGATAAATTGATTTGGGAAATGTTTGTTCGATAATTTGCTTCATTTCGCAAATTTGATGTTTTAGTTGAAACACAGTGCGATCGCCTTCAATTCCCCGTGCAAAAGAAAGCACTTGTTTAACTAAATTTCCACCGCGTTTGGCGTTGTTTTCTACTATCGATAGTACCTTATGACTGCGCTCATCAGAAAGTTTTGCCTTTAACAGTGGCACTGACATTAAAATCGGTGACAGCATGTTATTTAAATCATGAGCAATACCACTAGCAAGTGTGCCGAGACTCTCCATCCGTTGAGCGCGTAAAAATTGCGTTTCTAGTTGTTTTTTTTGTGTTATATCGGTGTCCACAACCAAAATTGATTTAGCTTTTTGATGCTCATCGCGAACTAAAGTCCAACGACTTTCAACGATGATTTTTTTACCTGATTTAGTCTGCTTTTGTAACTCACCCTGCCAATTTCCATCTGACAAAACAGTCTGGTAAATTTCTGGGTGCGGCAACCTTTCATGATCTAATTGATTAATATTAAGGCACATAGCTTCTTCAGCTTTCCAGCCATAAAGCTTTTCGGCGCTTTTGTTCCATAATAAGATTTTGTTGTCCAAATCTCGCACAACAATTGCATCTGTAGAGATATCAAGTAATGCTGCTTGTTCGCGGATTTGCTGTTCTGCTTCTTTGCGTTTTGTAATGTCTCGAAAATAAACAGATAATCCTTCTTTGGAAGGATAGGCATTTACTGCAAACCATGTATTTAATGGCGGGTAAAATTCTTCAAATTCGACGCTAATTTGATGAGTTACTGATGCGTGATATTCAGGGTAAAATTTAGAGTCCACAGCTTCGGGAAACTCATCCCAAAGATTGTTACCAAGTAGTTCTTTTACGCTTCTTTGTAATAGCGGCTCGGCTTGTTTATTAATATAGGTGAAGCGCCATTCATTGTCTAAGGCAAAAAAGCCATCGGTAATACTTTCAAAAATATTTTTAATTCTGTTTCGCGCTGCTTGCTCCCGCGCCAATATTTGCAGGCGTTCTTCTTCAGCTTGCTTGCGCTGTGTGATATCCTCAATTACATAAGCAAATCTTTGAGGGTTACTGCAACATGCAGCAATTGAGGAGACAGTAGCTCGAAACCATTTCTTACCATCCTCAGTTTCCTGAAGATATTCAAAACTAACAGGCGATCGCGTTTTTTCTGCTTGGCGGTAGTAATTAATCCACTCACGTATATACTTTTGGGGTACACCCATATCACTCTTAAAACGATTTTTCATCGCTTCGGGAGTGAGTCCAAAAAATTTGGCGGAAGCAGCGTTGTCAGAAATATGTTTAATGTCATCATACCTTAGCTCCACAGTTCCCATCATCATTGGTGCGCTGTCGAAAAAGCTGCGGACAATACATTCACTTTGGTGCAGTGCTTCTTTTGCTTGTTTGTAGTCAGTTTTAATGCTTGCTAATTCAGCTAAATTTCGCCGGATTTCTAATTGTCTAATTATGATGCGGCTAATAGCTTTGAGTGCTTCTAGCTGTTCTAAACTAATTTGGCGTGGTTTTTCAGCGACTACACACAGAGTCCCTATCACTTCTCCTTCTGGTGTTATCAAAGGCAAGCCGGCGTAAAATCTCACATAGGGTTCTGAAGTAACTACAGGATCGTTAGCATATCGTTCATCAGCCAAGGTGTCAGGGATAACCAAACTATCGCCTTTTTCGATGCAAAACGGACAAAACCCAATATCTCTAGGCATTTGCTGTACATCCAGCCCGACTTTAGCTTTGAACCAGTGACGGTTGTTGTCTGTGAAATTAATTAAAGCGATCGGTGTACCACAAGTTTGTGCGGCTAAAAATGCCAGATCGTCAAATACCTGTTCTGGTGGTGTGTCGAGAATTTGATACTGACGCAGAGCCTTAAGCCTTGTTGTTTCGTTTTTAACAGTTAGAGTATTCATTAAATTTTCCTAACAATTATTTAATTACAACTTGCCTTTTTTTTACTAACGGTTATTGCTGGTTTCAAAAAGCAGGGAAGGTGTAAGAGTGATGGCTTGAGAATGCTGCTCACGAAAAGTCTCTATACAACAGCTATACACATCTGCCAATCACTAGCCGCGCTTAATTTATCGACAAGTAGCGCGATCGGGTAAATGCGTAAGCTTTAAACAAGTCACTATGGGGATATCTTAAAGAGTCAGCAGGTAAGTTTGTTACTTACCTATAGTAATATGTCTTTAGGAGGATGACGGCTTTATTTTTTAATTTCCGCAAATCTACGGAATTTAAATTTCAACTACGTATTTATTGGCGATTGATCAAGGAACAACAAGTAGTCGCGCGATTATTTTTAAGCGTGATGGAACGCAGGTCAGCCAACACCAAAT
>CASBQC010000190.1 GCA_949127805.1 Nostocales cyanobacterium PMM_0081 | reverse complement strand
GTCCCCCTTGTCCCCTTGTCCCCGTGTCCTGATCCCACGGTGCAGGTTTGCGGATTTGCTCCCACACAGGGCTGTAGAGAGCCTCATACAATTCTCTTGCCATCTCTACCATCCCTGTATAACCAGCGTAAGGATGATGGCGTTCTTGGTTAATATCTAAGAAAGGAATCCGCGCTTTCAAAGCGGTGTATTGATTGCGACCACCCGCAATTAACATATCAGCTTTCGTGTCTTTAACTAGTTGCAACAGTTCTTTGGCGTTGCCCTTTTCCATCATGATGCCATCATTACCGATCAACTTTCTGATTCGGGCTTTGTCCTCTTCCGTACTCTTTCTAGTACTGGTAGCAACAACTTCGATCCCCAAGTCTTTAGCTGCCGAGATAATTGACCAACTCTTTACGCCTCCGGTATAAAGGACAACTCGCTTGCCTTTTAGTCGAGCGCGATAAGGAGCTAGTGCCAAATCTAAAGCAGCGGTTTCTTCAGCGATTAGCTTTTCGGTGCGTTGTTTTAAATCTTCATCCCCTAACTTAGCGGCAACATTCCGCAGGCAGCGGTTCATGTCATCTACACCATAGAAAGACTCTTCAATGTAAGGAATGCCGTAGCGCTCTTCCATCTTTCTTGCCATGTTGAGCAGCGCTTTTGAGCAAATCATCACATTCAATTTAGCGCGGTGAGCGTGACAAACTTCATCGTAGCGAGCATCACCAGTGATTTTTGACAAAACGCGGATGCCGAGCTTTTCAAATAATTTCAGAACTGTCCACATTTCTCCGGCGATATTGTATTCACCGATGATATTAATGTCAAATGGTGTGGTATGCTCAGGTTCGCGAGTCCCAATAACGTATTCTAATAAAGCTTCGCCGCCGAAACGATTACCGAGATTTTTGCTACCAATAAATCCTGGGGAAACTACGGGGACAACAGGCGTTCCTATTTTGTCACCCGCAGCTTTGCAAACTGCATCGATATCATCGCCAGTTAAAGCGGGGACACAAGTAGTATAGACAAATATCGCCTTCGGGTTGTAGCGTTGGTGCAATTCCAAAATGGCTTTGTAGAGCTTCTTTTCGCCACCGAAGATAACATCATTTTCGGTTAAATCGGTGGTGAAACCCATTTTGTAAAGCTGAGGACCCGAAGACAGACTACCACGACTTCCCCAAGAATTACCAGCGCAGGCGATCGGACCGTGGACTAAATGAGCAGCATCAGTAATTGGCACTAGGGCAATCATTGCACCATCAAAAGCGCATCCCCCTTGAGCAGCTCCTGGTTGTGCTTGTTGCGTGCAAGATTTATTTTTCTTTTCTCCATGTTTTTGGCTATTGTGTTCGCATCCCGTTTCACTGAGCAACTCGTTAATTTTGCCTTGGGTAATTTTCATTTAATTCCTCGCGCTGGATGGAAGTTGTGAGTAGTTAATTGTTGGGTGTTAGTTGTTGGTGGTTGTTGTTTGTTAGTTAGTTGTTGGTTGTTGGTTATTAGTTGTCAAAAAATACCACTATCCACTAACATTGTACAGACGCGATTAATCGCGTCTCTACTAACCACTAACCACGCTCCTATTAACAAATATATTTTGTGACATCTTCGCCACAAATATCAGTAAGATAAGATAAGGCACGGAAACGCAATCCGATAAACTCATCGTATAAGGGATTAAGTTTGCACAGTGGGGGGATGTGTAAAGTTCGTCCAAATAAGTTAAGACTTCGCTCAAACGGGCAACCGCAAGGAATGATTTGGCAGATTATATGAGCGATACGAGCATTTTTAACTTGGGCGTTATCCACCAGTCGGCGCAAAGGAGATAAAATATCAAATGAGCCGGGTTTTTTATAGCTGGGTGGACGTAAACTAGGGTGTGGATGGGTGTGATTGTGTTCGTGAGCGGGAGTTATAGATTTCATAATAGAAACCTCAAGAAACAGCTAAAAGGAAAAAGGAAAAGTAGAGATTGGGGAATGGGGGTTGTTAGTTGTTAGTTGTTGATTGACGGTTAACAGTCAACATTTATCTACTAACTACTAACCACTACCCACTACCCAGTTACCTTACTCCTTTTCCTTTTGTGGCACGCGAAGATGAAATTTCTAACGGATTAAGTCGTAAGAAATATCAGTTTTAGAAGGAATATTGGTGTTCTGATCGATGTCCTCGAACACGGTGTTAACAACCCAACTGAGCAAGTTGATCACACCTTGATAACCGACGGTAGCGTAACGGTGCATGTGGTGACGATCCATGATAGGATAGCCGATGCGAACCAGGGGAACTTTGCAATCGCGCCATAGGTACTTACCATAGGAGTTACCGATGAGCAAGTCTACGGGTTCGGTGAACAGCAAAGAAGCAATGCGCTCACTATCAGGTAATATTTATATATTGCTGTGAGGTGCGGTATATGGAAGTTTGGGCTTATGCGAGGGTATCGACTGACGAACAAGCGGAGGATGAAGGAGCGTTAATTAAACAGATGCGTCGTTTGCGGAGTGCTGGAGCCACGAAAATATATTACGATGTCGAGAGTCGTACTAGCGATAAACGCAAAGGTCTTTTGCAGTTGATTTCAGATGTGGATGCTAAGGCATTTGGTAAAGTCTCAAAGTTGTTATTTATCCGCATCGACCGTTTAACGTCGTCATCAATAATATTTTATCGGTTGATGGATGCATTAAAGAAAAAGGGTATTCAACCGACAGCAATTGATGAGCCGTTTGAGATGTCGAGTATTGGTGGAGAACTAACAATTGATGTGCGGTTAGCAGCCGCAAAGTATGAGGTGAAAATGTTAGCGATGCGGGTAAAAAAGGAACGCGAAACTCGCAAGACGAATAAAAAGCCCCACTGGAACGCACCGTTAGGATACATAACAGATGGACAGAAGTATGTCAAAGATAACCGTCCGTGCGTTTGCTTAATTGCCAATAAGTCAGAAATGAATGTTTCCCAATTGGCGCGATTTGTGTTTGATATTTTTTTTAGTGTGGGTACAGTGTCAGAGACTGCGAGACAATTGCATGATATTTTTGGGATTCAGGCTCAGGCAGTTTCCAAATCAAAAAATAACAGAAATAATGTACTTGGAGAAATAGAAGAAATAGCGATTGAAAATATTAATAAAAGTCGTGGTTCTGGACTAAATCTGCGTTATCCGTACACGGGATTGAAATGGTCAATTTCTGGTTTGCGATCGCAGTTAGTAAATCCCATCTATGCAGGAGGAACGGCATATGATACAGTGCAGTACAGCGGGGGACATCGCAAGCCCTTTGATGAGTGGGAAGTTGCTTGGGAAACTCACGATGAAATTATTATTACCCGTGAGGAACACGAGCGGGTAAAAACGATGATTCGCCAAAATCGCAATAATCGCTGGGCAAGCGAACAAAAATACACCAACGTATTTGCTAATATAGTTAAATGCGCTCATTGTGGGGCTGCTTACAGTCGTCAATCGAAGAAATTGGTAAAACGCACCGGATTAATTCGTCATCATTACCAGTGCAGTTTTTACCGGACTGGAGCTTGCGACAACAAGCGGATGATTTCTAATGATGAACTAGAAAAGCAAGTCATCGAATGGCTGGTACGGGAAGCTGAAAGGTTAGCAACACTAGTAGAGCAAGAAATTCAAGTGACAGAAGAACCCGCAGAAGTTAAAACTCTGCGAGCATCTTTGAATATCCTCGATGCTTTACCATCAAATCCAGCGATTGAAAAAGCGAAGGAAGATATTTTGAGCCAGATTGCGGATGCGTTGGCATTGCCCGCCGCAGGCATCGCTACCACAAGTGAAATTTCCAAGCAATACCTAATTGCCAAAGAACGGATTGTTTTCGCATTTTCAAACCAGAGATATTGGCAAAGTTTAGAACCGCAAGATAAACAAGCTTTACTTAAAGGGTGTATAAGAAAAATAACGGTAGATGGCAACAAAGTCATTGAGGTCAAATTACTGCATTTATATTAAGCTACGCAGCTTTAGGTTTGCGGGGTTTAGGTTTGTCCTGTTTTTGCTGTTGTACCGGCTCTTGTTGTTTTTGTAGCAGTGCCTCGCGTTTCTCAAACTCAATTACAGTACGAGCAACTAATTCTGCTAGGGTTTCACGTTTCATAGTTGATGTTTATCGCTTCTTTGACGATAACTGCGAAGTCAAAAACTTCTGTTAGCTATGAGCTTTTTAAATTGCTACATATTTGCTTCATAGAGATTTGTTGAGTATCTCTAAACACAAGTTGAGAAGCTACATCAAGTTCGGTTAATTATAGATTTTAGATATGTAGAGACGTAGCATGCTACGTCTCAACGAGGATTGCAGGCTTAACTGAACGGTATTGAATTATATCATGTCCGTTTAATTGACATTAATAAAAAAATCCGAAATCCTTGTAGAGACGTAGCACTGCTACGTCTCTACATTATATGTAATCTACCGGACATGATATCATATGTAATTTACCTAACTTGATATTACATCAAACTAGCAACATGACCTAAGAGAAAAAATTACTAAAATTTATACCTTTTAGGGTAATGTTATGCGCTCACGTTGTAACATGCACCCCCTTCCCCTTTAACCTTTCTTCGTATTTAGTAAAGAGCGAAAAATCCAGTAGGGTTCTAATAAAATACCGAACAGAACTCTGGTTATCTGGTGGGAAGCAGGAAGCCAAGATGTGGTCATGTGGTGTATCGTATAAGACTCTGAGGTAGGCTTACTTTTGAAAATTTTACCGTTAATTTCCATTGGGGCACCCGGTTCAAAAATGTATCCCGGACAAACACGAACTGTATTGCTTTCGTGAAATTTACCTGCCACTACGCAATCATTTAATAAGATGGGACCAGTACTGTAACCCACATAATAAGGCATAGTGTTCTTAAAAAACCCCTTTGTATTTTCGGCTGGATTATCTTTACGTTTTATTAATTCATCAAACACTTTTAGCCAAAGAGGGTGTCCGGGAATACTGCCCATAATCGCATTGCTGAAGCCAACCAGTTTTGAGAGAACAATTTCAAAATCTTCTATCAAATCGTCAATTGGTTTGAGGCATTCAATATCCATATCAATATAAAATCCCCCATAGTGATGGAGGATGAAATAGCGTATGGCATCGCAACGCTGAATTTTATAAGGATAAGAATCATACACTGGCAGAAACCAGGGATAATTCTCCTCCATAAATTTATGGCATTGTGCTTCATCCCAAAATCGGTGTTCCCAATTTGGATGATGCTTCAAAACGGTTTGATGATAACGCTGATAGTCTTCGGGTACCGCTGCTTTTCCCACAAAAAAAATCTGATGGATTATCTTTGGAATTTTGCTCATAAATTTAAATTGTAGTAAGCACTTCAGTGCTTTCTTGAACGCTGAAACGCTGACTACGTAATTATTCAGTTTGAAGTTTCTTGCATAGCTTGACGCAAACTCAGGGGACGCATATCAGTCCACACTTCTTCGATATAGGCTAAACATTCATCTTTTGAGCCTTCTTTACCTACAGCTTTCCATCCTAATGGCAATTCTTTTTTCCATTTAGCCCAAATTGAATATTGTTCTTCATGATTGACGACAACAAGATAAATAGTATCGTCGTTTTGTTGATTGTTATTCATGGTTTTTTAGCTCCTTTACAGTTTAAGATAAACTCGTTGATATAGATGTGGAAATTAATGGGTGCGTTACCCAGAACCTCCAGAGACGTAGCAATGCTACGTCTCTACATTTTTTCCTACAGATGTAATTAATAGACCGTCATCGCTCAAGTTGACGGAACGGCGTTTGCGTCCGGCTTTCGGGATATCTGCGTTTGATTGCATAGATGGCGAGGTTGACAGCAAATGAGCTAATTGTTCCGGGGTGCGATGAGAGAAAAACTGAGATAAGGGAAGCTCGGTTTTATAGGTTTCTCGCAAACGGATGACTAATTGTGTTACTAATAAAGAATCTCCCCCAATTTCAAAGAAGTCATCGGTAATACCTACTCGTTCCAATTTTAATAATGAAGCCATCTGCGAACAGATTGTTGCTTCTTGGTCATTTCGGGGTGCTACGTAAGGTTTACTTGTCGAACCCCAATCTGGTGCTGGTAAGGCTGTTTGGTCAACTTTTCCGTTAACTGTGAGTGGTATCGCTTCTATAGGCATAAAGGCAGCAGGAATCATATAATCCGGCAGTTTGCTTGTTAAAAACGACCGTAATACTGGTTTCAAGTCATCCTCCGCATCAGATATAAAATAGGCAACAATCCGATGATCTTCATTCCCCGTTGTGCGAACTGTGACGAATGCTTCTTTGACTTGGGGATGACTGCTGAGAACGGCTGCAATTTCCCCAGGTTCAATGCGAAAACCGCGTATTTTAATTTGCTGGTCTGCACGTCCGAGATATTCCAGTTCGCCATTTGCTAGACGGCGAGCTAAATCGCCTGTACAATAAAGACGACTACCCGGAACAAAAGCGAAAGGATTGGGAATAAAGCGTTCTGCACTCAAGCGGGGATGATGGAGATAACCCCGTGTCACTCCTGCACCGGCAATATAAACTTCACCGGCAACTCCCACAGGGGAAGGTTCGAGGTTTTCGTCTAAGATATAAAAACTTAAATCGGGAATCGGTTGACCGATAACGCTACTTCGATTTGTGACATCTGCCTGGGTAATTTCTCTATAAGTGACGTGAACGGTAGTTTCGGTGATGCCGTACATATTAATTAATCTCGGTTTTTCGTCACCATATAACTCAAACCAAGGTTGGAGACTTTGCAGTTCGAGTGCTTCTCCACCAAAAATAACGTAGCGTAAAGCTAAATCTGCACCTTTTGCTGCCGCTTGTACAAGCTGTTTGAATGCTGAGGGAGTTTGATTTAACACCGTTACTTTCTCATCCTGAAGCAGCTTTAAAAAGTCTTTTGGGGAACGACTCGTCCAATAAGGAACCACGACTACTTTACCACCATAAAGCAAAGCTCCCCACAGTTCCCAAACGGAAAAATCGAATGCATAGGAATGAAACAATGTCCAAACATCGTTGCTGTTAAATTTAAACCAGGGTTCGGTTGCTTTGAGTAAGCGGATGACGTTAGCATGAGTAACGATACAGCCTTTGGGTTTGCCTGTGGAACCACTGGTATAAATTACATAAGCGGGATGGTCTGGTAATATTTTGACTGCTACTGAGTCAGAGCTTTGATTTTGCAGTTGGGTTGCAATATCTTCCAGAACGACAATTTCAAGGCTTTCCCCAGGGGAAATCTGCGAAACGACTGAACGCTGAGTTATTAACAGAGAGATTCCACTGTCTTGGAGGAGAAAATCAATGCGGGAGTTCGGATAACTGGCATCAATGGGAACATAAGCACCACCTGCTTTCAAAATTGCCAAGATAGTAATTACTAATTGTTCGGAACGTTCCAAACAAAGCCCTACTAAGGTTTCTGGGCAAACACCTTTGCTGATTAGGTAATGTGCTAAACGATTGGAACGAGTTTCTAATTCGGCAAAGGTTAAATTAGTTTCTTCAAAGGTGACTGCGGTATGGGATGCATGTTGTTCCACGCTTGCGGCAAATGCGGAAACTATAGTTTCAGAAGATGCATAACTAGCTTTGAGGTTGGAAGCTTGCAGCAAGCTCTGCCGTTCTTCAGGAGAAATTAGCGATCGCTCTAATAATCTCTGCGGGTTCGTCGCAAGTTCCCTAAGCGCTGTTTGATAATACTTGCCATATTGCTCAACTTGTGCATCATCAAATTGCTGCACATCATATATCAAGTTCAATTGCAGGGCAGAATTCCCAGGCATTAAACAAAACTCTACAAGAAAGGGGAAATCAGTTTCTTCAAAAATATCAATGTCCAAAACTTCAACTTGAGGTAGATTCAACAGTCCCTCATAAACGTGAAAATGAACGTAGTTAAATGCGACATCAAACAAAGTACGCTTTTCGCTCAAGCGTTGCATTTCAAACAGCGGAAAACTCCGATGAGGGAGAATTTCCTTTTCGACGCGAAAAACGGCTTGTATAAAATCCAACCAATTCCCTGATGTCAACTTGATGCGGAACGGCACTGTGTTGACAAATAAACCCAGGAGATTTTGACTATCGAGAATTTCCGGACGTGCATTTATGACGTTGCCGGTAACGACCTCATTTTGTCCAGTTAAAAAGGCAAGAACGCGGAGATGAATGGCTAAAAGCGCTGTTTTGAGAGGAATTCCGGCACTTTTGGCAAGTCTGCGTATGGGATTTGCTACTTGCTCGTCAATGGCGATCGCGCTTCGTTGCAATTTACGTTTAGAATTGTTTTGCGTCTCTACGCATTTTAGACGTGGGAGGGTGCTAACTTCTAAGTTGCTGAGATGTTTCTTCCAAAATTCCCGCATCTCCTCGTTAGCGATCGCTTGACGTTCTTGAGCAATAAAGTCACTGTAAGGAATTGCCGGCACCGTTAGCGGTGGAATTGATTTTGCTTCTATATACTGGATATAACGTTGCAATAATTGAGTTAGCAAGGTTGCAACACTCCAACCATCGAGAATAACGTGGTGAAAACTGAAGCTGAAGCTGAGTTGGTTTTCTTCGAGTCTGTGAATCCCAAAGCGGAATAGGGGAGCTTTGGAAACATCAAAAAAGTGGTTTTTTTCTGATGAAATCCATTCCTCAACTTTCTGAGGTGCATCAACAGCAGTACGCACATCGCAAATTGTTAAAGGTAATTCAACTTCCTGGTGAACGATTTGGATTGGGGTGCTGTATCCCGTCCAGTGAAAAGAAGTTCGCAATACTGGATGAGCAAGAACTATATCAGCGATCGCCTTTTTCCAGGACTCTTCCGAATAAGGAAGACGTAAATCAAAGGTGAAAATTTGGTGGAAAATAGCGGAGTCGGGATGCATCTCACTGTGATACAGCATTCCTGCTTGTAAACTAGACAGTGGATAAGCATCTTCTGCATCTTTTGGTAAAAGTAGGCGATCGCTTGCTGACACCAAGTTGACATTACTTAACAATACTTCAGAAACCGTTGCTTTCTTAGTCGCCAATTGACGAACGGTTGCAAATTCATACAATTCTCTCGCAGAAATCGCAAAACCTGCTTTTTTCGCTTTAGCGATTACTTGCAAAGCGAGAATCGAATCACCACCAATATCAAAGAAATTATCATCGATTCCCACTTTTTCTAAACCAAGCACATCTGCAACGATCGCACACAAGCTTTCTTCATCTGGATTGCGAGGGGCTACATACTCCTCTTCTACCCTTAAAAGGTTCCAATCCGCTGTCGGTAATAACCTGACATCAATTTTACCATGAACCGTCAAAGGAAAAGCATCCAAACTGACATAAGCTGACGGAATCATATAATCAGGCAGCTTAGTTTTTAGGTGCTGACGCAGTTCATTAGCGGTGGGATTGGATTCTCCAGGAACATAATAAGCAACCAGTCGTTTTTCTTCTTCCCATTCATCAGTCACAATCAAAGCTTCTCGGACTTGACAATGAGAGGTGAGAGCGGTTTGTATTTCTCCCAACTCCATCCGAAAACCACGGATTTTCACTTGTCGATCTACCCGTCCTAGATATTCTAAGTCTTTGTTGGGCAGTCTACGCGCTAAATCGCCGCTGCGGTAAAGTCGTCCTGAGTCGAAAGGATTGGGTACAAACCGTTCTGCTGTGAGTCCAGGACGATTGAGATAACCGTGAGTCACCCCTGGACCTGCGATATAAATTTCTCCTGGCAAGCCATCAGGAACGAGTTCTAATTTTTCATCAAGTAAGTATATACTTAAGTCGGGAATCGTTGTACCGATAACGCTGGCATTTCCTGTCAGGTCGCTTAGGCAAATCGGACGGTAAGTAACATGAACGGTTGTTTCTGTAATTCCGTACATATTAATTAAACGGGGAGTGCGATCGCTATACCGCTCCAACCAGGGACGCAGACTTTGGAGATTTAATGCTTCACCACCAAAAATTACATACCGCAACGTTAGTTTTCCCACACTTGCTTCATCTGCTCGAATCAGTTGGGAGAATGCGGAAGGAGTCTGATTGAGGACAGTAACTTGTTCTGTGGTGAGAAATTCGCGAAATGCTTCAGGCGATCGGCTTAACCAGAAGGGTACAATAATAACCTTCCCCCCGTAAAGCATAGCTCCCCACAATTCCCAAACGGAAAAATCGAAAGCGAAGGAATGAAAGAGCGTCCAAATATCTTTTTCGTTGAAGTTAAACCAAGCTTCTGTAGAACGCATCAACCGGATAACATTCCCATGAGTTACGATACAACCTTTAGGTGTGCCAGTAGAACCGCTGGTGTAGATAATATAAGCTGGAAATTCCGGGTTAAGAGAAATTTCTGGGGATGTATCCGGTTGTTTTGCAAGTTCGCTTTCTATAGATTCAAGAGTGAATGCTGGTATTTTATCAGCTAATTGTGAGAGAACAGATTCTTCAGCAATTAGTAGAGAAATACCGCTATCTTGCAGAATTAATTCCAGACGTTCAGAGGGATAATTAGGGTCGAGGGGGACGTAAGCTGCACCTGCTTTTAATATTCCTAAAATGGTAATAACTGTGTTTTCTGAACGTTCCAAACACATTCCCACCCGCATCCCTGGTTTGACTCCAAGCTTGTGCAAGTAATGTGCGAGACGATTGGTTTTAGCCTGAAGTTCAGCATAGCTGAGGGTAATATTTTTAAATTGAACGGCTAGATTTTCTGAATACTTACTAGCGTTGATTTCAAAAGCCGAAATTAGTGTTTCGTTTGTTGTGGTAATCGAGATTTTTGGGATGAAGCGATCGCTTTCTCTTGGTAACGACAGAGAAAGGCTAGAAATACTTGTTTCCAAATTTTCTGAAGCTTCATCAAACAACTTCTGGAAGTTGGTAACTATCTGCTCAACTGTCTCTGAATTGAAATAGGAAAGGTTATAGTCAAAATCGATTTTGATGTCGCTGTCTTCCTCATATTCTCGAACATATACGATCAGCGGCACTTTTTGTTGACCGCTGTAGAGGGGGACGCAGCTTGTTTTGGTATCCGCAAAACATTCGTTATAATCGTGCTTTTCGTAAGAAAGGTAAACTTCAAACAGATGCTCTTTGCTTCCTGCTTGCAGGTTAGAAATTCGCTTAAGTTCTGCCAAGGGAAAGCGTTGATGACGATAGTCTTGTCTTAATAGAGAACGGATTTTATCAAGTAGTTCTTGGACTGTTTCATTTCCATCAATCTCAACCCGAAATGGGATAGTGCTGACAAACAGCCCGATTTCATCTTTCAAGCTTTTTTTATTTCTATTTAAAAGAGATAAGCCAATAACTATATCATTCTTGCTATAGCGTTTAGCTAAATAAATTATAATTAAACTCAGAATAAAATGAAAAGCATTTGATTGAACTTCTTGGCAAAGAGCGTTAACTCGGTTGTATTTATCGCGAGAGATATATATAGCTTTGCGGTTTCCAACAAGTTCCTGGGGTTTAATTGGGGGAAAAAGCTTGGTAGAAACTTGGTGCAGACGCTTCGTCCAATAATCGCGATCGCTTTGAAAATTACGAGATTCTAAATACGCAAATTCAGCTTGTAAATAATCAATTAAAGCCAAATTGCGTTCTGTTTGCGTATCCGCACCATTTTTGATTATTTGATTGTAAGTCCGAATCACTTCTCTGAAGAAGATAGCGGTTCCCCAACCATCGGTGATGGTATGATGATATTTGGCAAAAATGATATGTTTGTCGAGAAAAACCCGAATTAGTTTGAAAGCGATCAGTGGGGCATTTTCACCAAAGCTAAAAGGTGTAGCAAATTCACTTTTTATATACTCCTTGGCATGTTCTTCTCTATTTTCATAACTAGATAAATCAACCAAGGTAACTTTTTCATCTTGGTGCGGTGCTATCGTCTGTAAAGGTTTGCCAACAGAATCATAAATCCGCGTCCGCAAACCTGGATAACAGCGAATTACTTTATTGATAGCATAATTAAAAATTTCAATATCAAAAGCACCCTCAACTGTGACAATTGCACCAATATTCAGATGTGAACCTTCCGTCCACATCATTTGATCGATATAAATTTCTCTTTGATTAATAGATAACGGAAATATCATATTTATTGTGTACTAATTCCATAAACAACGTAATTTGATTGAGATCCAAATCTTTGATGGAAATCACTTTTAGCCCAAATATAAAACTCAACTTTTTTGAGCTAAATGCTTAAGAGCTGTAAGGGTTACAAGTACTTAATCAGTGTGGATGAATCTGTTTTCTTAGGAGAATTAAGTACGGTAGAATCAATTCAAATTGTTGGGAACTAAAACTGAATAATTAATGAAACCTATTTACAACAAGGATTTGACTACTTTAGGCGTTAAGTAGAAATGTCCTAAGCGGCTCAATTGCTTAAAACCGAAGATATGAGCAGTTTATCGCTCACTACGAATTCATTCCCATTTTTTTATTTCGGTATCAATTTTAAACTACTTTATGTCTAATACCTTACATACTTTAAATAATTTTAGAT
>CASBQC010000189.1 GCA_949127805.1 Nostocales cyanobacterium PMM_0081 | reverse complement strand
CTGATATATCTGACACACATCACTGGAGTACTAACACTTTGCTCGACAATTGATTGGCTGTTACCAAATCTGCATACTCAAGTCTGGGCAAGCATTTTGTTAGTGCTGATGGTTGCAGAATGGTTCCAAAGCCTTGGGGGTGGAATATGGCGACGTAGTGCATGGCACATCGGTTTAGGATTGGCGGTAACTAGTTATTTACTACTTTGGGTGAATGCTTCCGCGTCTTGGACAAGCGGTATAATCAACAGTGATAATTGGGGCTTAATTTGGATAATTACCCCTATTACTCTCACGGGACTTGCTAGCCGCACCTCTACACCGCGACGCATTACCAGCAGTTTCTTGAGCGTTTTCACATTATTAGCAGCACAGTTACTTATTTTACCTTTGCCAGGAGCCAGATTAATTGGTTTAGGTGTGGGTACAGCGGGGATGTTTGCAAATACGCGCTATTTGCGAAACAAACAATCTGCGGGAACTACGGTAGGTTTTGGGCTGAGTTTTGTTGCTGTGCTGCTGTGGGATGGGGTTTTTAATTTACCGCATCTATCGCTAGATGGATGGTTTGTGGTGGGAGCGATCGCTATCTTCAGTTTATGGTTTGTCAGCAAAGCACTCAGTGGAGGTGAAGAATTAGCCGCTATATATGCAATTGTCACCGATTATTGGGCGATCGCATTATGTAGTTTTGAATTATTGAGTCTAACACTGCATTCGCTGCTTGTTTACCAAAACTTTGCAAAGCCAGGTTTTTTATACTTAATTTCCACAGTATTAACTTTAGTCGCAATCGTTTATCGCAGTTGGCGACAACCGACAAATTTAGCATTTTATGGCATCGGTTGGTGTCTGGAATTGTTGATAGCTCAAGTTTTTGGTTTTGGCAAAGGCGATATTATCAAGATAGCGATCGCTAACATCGCCTTAGGTTTAATAACTCAGCTTTTTGGTGAATGGTGGCGAAGACGACATCAATTATCCAAATTGCCCAGTAGTTTCCACATTTTACCTTTAATATATGGTGCATTCAGCGTATTGCTGCGTTTAAACACCTTTACCGAGTGGACGGGTTTATATTCTTTAGGTGTAGCCTTGATTGTAATTGGTGTAGGGCGACGCCACCAAGATTTAAAACCGCTACTTTATTTAGGAATCGCAGGCATATCAATTTCCGCTTATGAACTTTTGTTCTATCAAATGTCCCAAGCTGACCGAGGTGCTAGGGGTGATGGATTGATTGCCATGTCAGCTTTGGGCGCAAGCATCATGTATGCTTACCGTATATTGTCGCCTTGGCTAATTAACTATTTACGTCTTACACCCCAAGAATTAAAAGCGATCGCTCATTTTCACTGGGCTGTGAGTAGTTGCTTATTAATGTCAGCCATTAGTGCCCCCATTGCGGTCAATCGCCTTGTAGGATTAGCAACAGGGGCATTTTTGATTCGCTACGCCATTTTTCAAGGACGCCGTTCTCCCACCTCTGTAGAGACGTTCCGGTGGAACGTCTCTACAGACCACTGGAACGTCTCTACAGAGGAAATCTGGGTTTACTTAGGTTTATTAGAATTTGCTGGTATGCGAATTTACTGGCGCGAAACGGCAATAGGACACTTATTAACTGGTGTTTTAGTTCCTTGGAATGGTGCGATCGCTTGTGTAGTTGCCTATTTTCTCTACATCTTACCTTGGGAGAGTTGGGGCTGGTCGAAAAAACCTTGGCAACTCGCCGCATACATAATTCCACTGATAATATTATGGGAAACAAGATTGCAAGTATACCCGATTACGATAGCGATCGCTGCTGGGTTTTACATCTTCCTCGCCAAAATTCGGGAAAATATCCGTTTTACTTACATCAGTGTCGCTTTGATTGATTGGGCATTATTTCGCTGGTTTGGGAATTTACATCTCACAGATACTTTGTGGTACATCACAGCAGTCGGATTATCACTACTATATATTGCCCAAGTAGATCCACATCTTCTCCTTCCAGATTATAAAGTATCTCGTCACTACTTACGACTCCTAGGCAGCGGCATAATTTGTGGGTGGGCAATTTTATTTCATACTGAAAGTGCGATCGTACCGGGAATTTTCAGCCTCATTGCCATATTTGCCGGATTAGCTTTGCGAGTGCGGGCTTTTCTCTACGTTGGTACAGCGACTTTTTTCATTACTAGTATCTATCAACTCATAATTTTCAGCTTGCGATATCCCTTTTTAAAATGGGTGATTGGCTTGTTAGTCGGTATCGTGCTGATTTCGATAGCAGCCAATTTTGAAACCCGTCGTGCTCAAATAAATTCTTTACTTCGCAACACTAGCGGTGGATTTCAAGAATGGGAGTAGTGAAGTACCTACGAGGAAAGATTTTTGACCCTAAATACGTAAATACTCCGTAAAAATGTCTTATTTCTTACAAAACTTTTAACAAATAATTCTCAATCAAAAGTATTATTTGAAATATCAAGTTAGATGACTGGGTGTAAAGACTAATAGCATTTCCACCTTCATAACCTATATATAAACTTACAGGAAGCTGCTACAGAAAT
>CASBQC010000188.1 GCA_949127805.1 Nostocales cyanobacterium PMM_0081 | reverse complement strand
ATGTTACAAGGATGGATTCAAATAGCCTTAACGCTATCAATTGTAGTGGCAATTACGCCGATATTTGGGCGATACATGGCGCGTGTCTTTTTAGGGCAACGAACCTTTCTCGATCCCATTTTAAACCCCGTTGAGCGAGTTTTGTATTCCTTAATCGGCGTTCAAGCTAGAGAAAGCATGACTGGCTGGCAATATGCACGGGCAATTTTGTACAGTAATATAGTCATGGCATTCCTGATATTCTTCATCATCATGAATCAGGGATGGCTACCCTTGAACCCGACCAAAATAGGTGCGCCGACTTGGGACACAGCATTACATACTACAATTTCTTTTATCACCAATACCAATCAACAGCATTATTCTGGTGAAACTTATATGAGTTACGCCAGCCAAATGTTCGGGCTAGGGTATCACATGTTTACCTCAGCTGCAACGGGAATAGCAGTAGCGATCGCATTTATTCGGGGTTTAACAGGTAGACCTTTGGGCAACTTCTATGTAGACTTAATTCGCACAATTATGCGGATTTTGTTACCCATTAGTATTGTCGGGGCAATTGTGCTGATAGCGGCTGGAGTTCCCGAAACTCTAGCGGGTCCTGTAATAGTTCCCACCTTAGAAAATCCTACCATTAGTCAGGCGATCGCTCGCGGTCCGGTTGCTCACTTTGAAATTATCAAACAACTAGGGGAAAACGGGGGTGGATTTTTTGCCATCAACTCAGCACACCCATTTGAAAATCCAAATCCCTTAGTTAATCTAATTCAGCTTGTAGCAATGCTTTCAGTGCCTACCTCATTGATATACACCTATGGAGTGTTTGCAAATAACCTCAAACAAGCGTGGTTAGTTTATAGCATTCCCTTTGCAATTCTTGTGGTGTTTATCATCATTACAGCGATCGGTGAATATAATGGTAATCCTGCCATCAACGCGCTTTTAGGTTCACAGCAGCCAAACTTAGAAGGTAAAGAAGTTAGATTTGGTTGGGCACAATCTGCATTGTTTGCCGTTTTCACCACCGCAACCATGTGCGGCGCCGTCAATAGTTTGCACGATTCCTTTATGCCCAACGGTGGTTTCGTCACCCTATCAAATATGTTCCTTCAAATAGTCTTTGGGGGACAGGGTACAGGAACCGCTTATTTATTTGCTTACTTAATTTTGGCAGTATTTGTCACAGGTTTGATGGTGGGACGAACCCCCGAATTTTTCGGACGCAAAATCGAAAAGCGGGAAGTTGTCCTTGCTAGTTTCCTAATTTTGTTAGTCCACCCCATTGCGATTTTAATACCTGCCGGGATAACTTTAGCATTTCCCGACCAATTAGCCGGAATTAGCAATCCTGGTTTTCACGGCTTTTCCCAAGTTATTTACGAATACGCCTCAGCTGCCGCTAATAACGGATCTGGATTTGAAGGCTTAGGCGATTCTCAACCCTCCCCATTAGCGATCGCCACAGGTACAGCACCAACCGCAACCGCTTTATGGTGGAATCTGAGCACTTGCTTCAGCTTGCTAGTCGGACGTTATGTCCCCATCGTCGGTTTATTATTTCTGTCGGATAGTATATCCCGCAAACAACCCGTTCCCATGACAGTTGGGACATTGCGAACCGACACCGGACTCTTTACAGGAGTCACCGCTGGAGTAATTCTCATCCTCGGCGCCCTCACCTTCTTCCCAGTCTTGGCATTGGGACCAATTGGTGAAGCCTTTCAAATAGCAAAAGGCATTGGGTAGTGGGTGGTGGAAGAACCATAAACCATCAGGGTTATTTTATTCTCATCTGGCTCACCTGGGGTTATAAACCCCAGGCTCATAGCTCAAGTCCTCTGAAGAGGACTATTAAAAATTTTCAGTCTACTTAAGTAGACTTTGGCTATTAGCCCAGAACTTAAGTTCTGGGTGGGTCATGCCAAGAATGCAATAAAGAAACCATCAACTTGACTAATATATGCAAACCACCACTTCTCCTCAACAAACCCGTGAATCGCGCAGACACACTCCCAAAGCAGATATGCGCGGACTTTACCAAAGAGCAATTCGTGAGTCATTTATCAAGCTCAATCCACGAACTGCCGTCAGAAATCCGGTAATGTTCATTGTCTGGATCGGGACAATTATCGTTTTCTTAGTAACTCTCAACCCCAACTTATTCGGCACAATTGAGGCAGATATCAACCAGCAACGCTTGTTAAATGGGTTGATTACCTTGATTTTATTTTTTACAGTTGTTTTTGCCAACTTTGCCGAAGCCGTTGCCGAAGGACGCGGTAAAGCTCAAGCAGATGCACTCAAAGCCACGCGATCGGATACCAACGCTCGCAAAATGCTACCCGATGGTACAATTCAAGAAGTTAATTCTACCGAATTGCGACGGGGCGACCAAGTAAAGGTGATTGCTGGTGATATGATGCCCGCTGATGGCGAAGTGATACAAGGTATCGGCTCAGTGGATGAGTCGGCGATTACTGGGGAATCTGCCCCTGTACTGAAACAACCGGGCACAGATATTTCTACTTCGGTTACTGGTGGTACTCGCTTGCTTTCTGACGAATTAATCATTCGGATTACAGCCGATCCCGGTCAAGGCTTTATCGATCGCATGATTGCTCTGGTAGAAGGCGCCGAACGCAGTAAGACACCCAACGAAATCGCGCTCACAGTGCTGCTTTCGGTACTGACGCAAGTATTCTTAATTGTAGTTTCCACAGTTCCCCTTTTTGCCGGCTACATCGCTAACTTTGTCAGCACAATTTATGGTGCCCAAGCGGGTAGTAGTTTGCGTGCTGGTGTTAGCGTTGCCATTTTAATCTCGCTGCTAGTCGCTTTGATTCCCACTACAATCGGTGGTTTGTTGAGTGCGATCGGGATTGCGGGGATGGACAGAGTTGCCCAATTCAACGTTATTGCCACATCCGGACGAGCGGTAGAAGCTTGCGGTGACATCAACACTTTAGTACTGGATAAAACCGGCACTATCACCTTAGGCAACCGGATGGCTGATGAGTTTATTCCTGTCAACAATCACTCAATAGAAGATGTAGCGCAAATATCCTTAGCTGGCAGTGTATTTGACGAGACACCAGAAGGTCGGTCAATCGTCACATTAGCAGAAAAATACCAAGTTGAGGCAGGCTTCAACCCCAACAAGGCAGAAGCTGTGGAATTTTCCGCCAAAACCCGCATGAGCGGTACTAATTTGCCCAATGGTAAACAAGTCCGTAAGGGTGCGGTAGATTCCATTAAAGGCTTTGTTCGTTCCCGTGGGGGTCAAATTCCCAACGACTTAGACGCAGCTTATGAGCGAGTTTCCCGCTTAGGAGGTACACCCTTAGCTGTCTGTCAGGAGAATGATATTTACGGGGTTATTTATCTCAAAGATATAGTTAAACCAGGTTTGCGCGAACGCTTTGACCAACTCCGCCGCATGGGTGTAAAAACCATCATGCTCACAGGCGATAATAGCATTACCGCTGAGGTAATTGCTCAAGAGGCTGGAGTTGACGATTTCATCGCCGAAGCCACTCCAGAAGACAAAATAGAGGTAATTCGCTCTGAGCAATCAGAAGGTAAACTCGTAGCCATGACTGGAGATGGTACCAACGATGCACCCGCACTAGCTCAAGCAAACGTCGGCGTAGCAATGAACTCTGGCACGCAAGCTGCGAAAGAAGCTGCTAACATGGTAGACTTAGACTCTGACCCCACAAAGTTAATTGACTTAGTAACCATTGGTAAACAGTTACTAATTACCCGTGGGGCATTGACGACATTTTCTATTGCCAACGACATCGCCAAATATTTCGCCATCATTCCCACAATCTTTGCAGCATCGGGAATTGGTGCACTTAACATTATGGGACTCAAAAGCGCCCAATCTGCAATCATCTCTGCGCTGATTTACAATGCCTTAATTATACCCGCACTCATTCCCCTAGCCCTAAAAGGAGTAAAATTCCGTCCCCTAACAGCGGATCAACTGCTCAGACGTAATATCTTACTTTATGGTGTTGGCGGCGTAATTGCACCGTTTATTGCTATCAAACTGATTGATATTATCCTACCTTTTTCTTAATTTCTTTCGTAGTAAGCGCTTCAGCGCTTAAGCCAACTACAAAGTTACACAATGTTATCAAAATCAGGATTGACGCAGAATAATGAGAAAACGAACCGCAGAGGCACAGAGAACACAGAGAAATAAGAGGAGGGAGAGGGTTTTTGCGCAAGTCATAAAAATAAAGGATTCAGCGCTTAAGCGCCGACTACAAAGTTATACAATTTGAAAAAACATCTTATGTTATCACAACAAATCTCAGCCAAAACATTAGAAACAGTAACCGAAATTTGGTCACAATGGCGCAGACAAAAGCTGCCCTTGTATCTATTCTTAGCAATGTGTTTCAACTTAATAGTAGCGCCTATGGTCTACGCTGCTACTGGTGAAACACTTTCCCGTCCTCAATCTTGGGCATTGGGACTATTAGGATTAGTGGTTCTAAGCCTTTCAACATATCTCTTTTTTGTAATGTTTGTACCGGAGAAATTCTAATGAGTTTTGCACGCGATGCCGGCAGAGCCGTTCGTTCTACTTTATTACTGTGGGTGATTACAGCTATTATTTATCCTTTGCTGATGATTGCCTTAGGACAAATTGTATTTCCCTTTCAAGCAAATGGTAGTCTAATTAAGAATGCTCAAAATCAAGTTGTCGGTTCTGCCTTAATTGGTCAGCCTTTTACTTCAGACCGCTACTTTAATAGTCGTCCCAGCACTACTAGCTATAGTACAGCAGACCCGAAAAAAGATGAAGCCGGAGTGTTAAAAACTGGGGTATCTGGTGCTAGCAACTTGGCTCCTAGTAATCCGGCATTGCGCGATCGCATCGTTGGAAAAAACGACGAAGGTGATTTCACTCGTTTGAAAAAAGCAGGTGTGCAACCGACTGCCGATTTAGTTTACACCTCTGCTTCCAGCCTTGACCCCCACATTACCCCCGAAGCAGCCAAAGCGCAAATTTCCCGCGTTGCAAAAGCCCGACAACTCCAGCCAAAACAACTCGAAACCCTAATTTCTCAAAACACCGATAATCGCTTTCTCGGTATCTTTGGTGAACCTGGAGTCAACGTCTTAAAACTAAATCTGGCTTTGGATCGGTTAAAACCAGGAATTTAGCGCGATCGCCGAACACCATCACATACCCAAAATATTTACAATATTAAGTAGGGTAAAGATGTTTTTCATAAATTAAAGCAAAAACTATGGCGATATTTGGATTTGGTAAAAAACTAACCGTACCCACTCCTCAAGAAGCTTTGCCAGGACGTGCAGAAGAAATGCCACTAACCAACCGTCATCATGTGAACGGTAACCCCTTGAAGCCACCATTCCCCCAAGGTATGGAAATGGCAGTGTTTGGTATGGGTTGCTTTTGGGGTGCAGAACGCAAATTCTGGCAACTTGACGGAGTATTCAGCACCTCCGTAGGTTACGCAGCGGGTTCAACTCCCAACCCGACTTATCAAGAAGTATGTAGCGGCATGACCGGTCACAATGAAGTTGTGCTAGTTGTGTTTGACCCCAAGGTAATTAGTTACTCACAATTGCTCAAAACCTTCTGGGAAAGCCACAACCCCACCCAAGGAATGCGTCAGGGAAATGACGCTGGCACTCAATATCGTTCGGGAATTTACGTGTATTCTGACACTCAAAAGCAAGAGGCAGAAGCATCAAGAGACGCTTATCAACAAGCTCTCAATGCCGCAGGTTTTGGCAAGATTACTACAGAAATCTTAGATGCTTCTGAGTTTTATTACGCAGAAGATTACCATCAACAGTATCTTGCCAAAAATCCCGGTGGTTATTGCGGGTTAGGTGGGACAAATGTTGCTTGTCCTGTGGGTATAGGGCAAGGGGCATAAGTGTTTTCGCTCTCCGAAAAGCCCTCAGGCTGGAAGCCTGGACGCCAGGTGCTACAACGGAGGGAACCTCCGCAACGCACTGGCTCGGCTATACAAACAAAGCCCACCTACGTGGGCTAAGACCTTATTTTTTCCTAGTCCGCGCAGGCGGACTTTGTACGTATAGCCGCACCCTTCCAGGGTGTTGGGTAAGAGGAAAAACACGCTCTAGTTCCATTACAGCATCGAGGTGAGAAAAGCGATCGCACGACACCACAAAAATATACTAATTGGTGCGCCAATCATCAGTCCAGCGATCGCCCACCCTCTTTGATGTTCTTTAAATTGTTCAATACTACGCCATCTTCTACTTTTCCAAGCCCATTCATTACCTTTTGCACCGAGTGCAAGAGTTACGACAAAACCAGTTTGCGGTACAAAACATAACAAACCTACCCAAACTTGATTAGTCCACAACCAAAACCAAGGTAATAGAAATGCACCCCAATTCCATCCCTTAATTTCATCCGGGACTAGTTCTGTTGCATTATTTATCCCACACCCAGAATTATTTACTACTTCTTTAGGCTGCAATTGATTGCTTTTAGCCGGTTTGAGAGCAAGACCATTTCTAAGCGCCTCCAAAGCTTGACGAGCACTGCTAAATCGTTGTTCTGGAGCGGGTTCTACTATCTTTTGCAGCCAACTGATAAAAGCCGAATTCAGATTAACTCGGTCAGTAAATTGAATCCGCAATTCCCGCACTGGCAAATCAGATGGAGCAGTACCTGTTAACAAATGTATCAAAGACGCTCCCAGTGCATAGAGATCCGATGCTGGAACCGCTCTACCTCCAAATTGTTCCATCGGTGCATAACCATAAGTTCCCACCACAGTGAAAGTTACACCTTCTTTTGCCGCTTTATCTTGAACTGCGCCAAAATCAACTAAATAAATATGATTATTTTCACCCCAAATCAAATTACTCGGTTTAATATCCCGATGCAATACTGTAGGATTCAACTCATGTAAATACATGAGAATCTTTAAAATCTCGACAGCAATTTTTCTAACTTGTTTTTGGCTAAACCTTTTCCCCGCATTCAGTTGTTCTTTGAGCGATTCACCAGGAATATATTCTTGCACCAAGCCAAACCAAAGTGTTCGGTCATCGACACAAAAATAATCGAGATATCGGGGAATACGGGGATAATTTAGCTGTTTGAGAATTTGTGCTTCTCGTTCAAAAAGTTTGAGATCATCCCATTGTACAGTACCGCCAAAAGCAAGGAGTTTAACTACAACAAGAGAATTATCAACATCAGTCGCTTGTAAATCTGTTGCTAGCCAAGTTTGGCGAACTCCATTATTGCCGAGTTGACGTTGAATTTGGTAACGATTTTGTAATATCTGTTCTGCTTGCAGCATTCGACACCTGCGCGACTCACCAGCCTAGTTTCTCTACTGTAACGAGAAGTTAGCCAGTACTGACAACTTTGATAGTAATAAAGTTACAATTCCTATGGCGACAAATATAGAAAATTCTAATAATCAAGAGTTAGTCGGTTTTATCTGGAGCATTGCCGACAAACTCCGACGTCCTTACCGTCCACCCCAGTACCGCAGGGTGATGTTGCCTCTGATTGTGTTGCGTCGTTTGGATGCTGTCTTAGAACCGACATCAAAAGCTGTCCTTGAGGCGATGGGCTTATAGAGGGATGGTTTTGAGAAAGCGATCGCTAAAGTCGCAATTGCAGGCGATCGCTTTCTCAAAGGGTAATTTTATAAGACATGAAAATAAAGCACTTGCAACAAAACCTAATTAACCAAGAGCAAAAAACAGGTGATAGATCACGATAGACTCTTTAAAGAATTAATCCAAACCTTCTTTTGGGAATTTATAGAACTCTTTTTACCAGAGGTTTTAGAGTATGTTACACGAGACAGCCTAACCTTTTTACCAGAAGAAATATTTACTGATGTCACATCTGGAGACAAAAGAAAAATCGATTTATTAGCCCAAGTCAAATGGAGAGAACAAGACACCTACTTTCTCATTCACCTAGAAAATCAAGCATATAATCAAAAAGAATTTGAACGGCGGATGTTTCATTACTTCGCTCGATTAGATGCTAAATATTTATTACCCATCTTTCCTATCGTCATTTTCTCTTACGACGAACCAAAACGCCCAGAAAAAAGCCAATATACAGTTAACTTCCCTAACAGAAAAATCCTAGAATTTAACTACGTCGCCATTCAATTAAATAACCTCAACTGGCGCAATTTTTTAAATCAACCAAACCCCGTAGCAGCCGCATTAATGGCAAAAATGGACTTTAACCCAGAAGAAAGAGTCCGCGTAAAACTAGAGTGTTTAAGGATGTTAGTAACATTACAGTTAAATCCTGCTAAAATTGAATTAATTTCCGGCTTCATTGACACTTATCTCAAATTAAACGCCACAGAAGAACAAGAACTTGATACTGAACTAAAACAAGCCAACTTAGTTGAAGAGGAAGGAATCATGGAAATTGTCACCAGTTGGATGCAAAAAGGAATTGAACGAGGTATTGAACGAGGTATTGAACGAGGTATTGAACAAGGAGAACAAAAAATTGTTAAAATACTGCTAAAACAGCGATTTAATAATATTGATTCCATTTTGGAAAGCCGGATTAATGACTTATCTTCAGAACAATTAGAAAATCTAGCGGATGCAATCTTTGATTTCCAATCTTCAGAAGACGTCATCAATTGGTTAGACCAACAAAGTAGTAAGCACGAAGAGTGCTTAAGAAAGCGCTGTTAGCGGAGCTTTCCCGTAGGGTAGCGCTTACTACGGTTTTATTTAACTCGCAGAATAATTTTTGCGGTAATAAGTCTGATATTCTTCTGATAAAAGTGGTTCCCACCAATCGCGGTGAGTGAGATACCATTCAACGGTGAGACGTAAACCTTGTTCTACTGTTACTGATGGTGTCCACCCTAACTCAGTTTGCAGTTTATTACTATTAATTGCATATCTTCGGTCATGTCCCAATCTATCTTTAACAAAAGTAATCAACTTTTGGGAAGGATGTATCGGCAAATTAGGTGCTAATTCATCCATTAACTGACACAGCATCTGCACAAGGTTGATATTTTGGACTTCGTTATTGCCACCGATATTATAAGTTTCTCCTGGTGTGCCGCGCTGAATCACTATTTCTATTGCACTACAATGATCGTTGACATAAAGCCAATCTCGCACGTTTTTACCATCACCGTAAACTGGTAAAGGTTTACCCATCAAAATGTTGATGCACATGAGAGGAATTAGCTTTTCTGGAAACTGATAGGAACCGTAATTATTGGAACAATTCGTAATGATTGTTGGAAGTCCGTAAGTATGGTAATATGCACGAACTAAGTGATCGCTGCCAGCTTTAGAAGCTGAATAAGGACTATTGGGAGCATAAGGTGTAGTTTCGCAAAAAGCTGGGTCATTTGGTGCTAAACTTCCATAAACTTCATCAGTGGAAACGTGTAAGAAACGATAATTACAAGGCTTTTCCTTTGTTTGCCAATGTTGACGAAAAGCTTCTAGTAAAGTGAAAGTTCCCACTACATTAGTTTGCACAAAAGCACCGGGACCGAGAATTGAGCGGTCAACGTGAGACTCGGCGGCAAAATGGGCTATTATGTCGATATCTTCTGTTTGGAGTAATTTGTCAACGAGAGTGCGATCGCATATATTCCCCTCCACAAAGCAAAAATTCTCTTCTTTCTCCAAAGCAGCCAAATTACCACGGTTTCCCGCATAAGTTAAAGCATCTAGAACCACCACTCGGTCAGATGGATAAGTTTTACACCAGTGATGGACAAAATTCGAGCCAATAAATCCAGCACCACCCGTCACCAATAACTTACAACTCATCACACCTCCTGTGTTTAAGTTTCGCTGTATTGAAAGCGCTGAAGCGCTTACT
>CASBQC010000187.1 GCA_949127805.1 Nostocales cyanobacterium PMM_0081 | reverse complement strand
TATGACACTAATTTAGTGTAGCGATCGCATAAATCCGATTCCTTGGAACACTTGTATTATTTATCAAGTCGGTAATAAAGTAATGGTTTTCTTTGATTACCGCGTTCCCAATTACTTGTATATCAAGTGATTGACCTAACAACTTAATATTTTCACAAAGCTATTTACGGATGAATTGAAAGGTGGTATGGATACAGACAGGGAGTTCTTCCTTAAAAGTTATCGAAATTACCACTTTTGTTTCCATCAAAAAAAAATAGGCGCGAACTTGTTGAAGTAATTAACTTATCATTCAAAAATGAAATTACGTATAATTCCTTCAGGTTGGCGGCGTTCGATTCAACGTTTGTTGCCATTATTATTTTTAGTATCATTTCTAACGGTATCTCAGGCAAATAGCCTTCAGCTGCTCGCCCAACAACCCAGGCAGGAAATTCGCGGAGTTTGGCTGACTAGTAATGATTTTGGCATCCTGAAAAATCGATCCAAAGTGCAGGATGCAATGAGCCAATTAAGGCGGCTTAACTTCAATACAATCTATCCTGTAGTATGGAATTCTGGCTATACATCTTATAAGAGTGCCGTAGCCAAAAAAATCGGTATCCCCTTCTTTGATCGAGGCTCTGAGGGACAAGATATTCTTGCAGATGTAATTACTCAAGCTCATCGGCAAGGCTTATTAGCGATTCCCTGGTTTGAGTTTGGTTTCATGGCTCCCCCAACTTCAGAACTAGCATTAAATCGTCCTAATTGGCTCACACAAAAGCGAGATGGTAGCGAAACTTCGATTAGCGTCGCCGGTGAGGTTGTCTGGCTCAATCCTTTTCTTCCAGCAGTGCAAGAATTTATCACCAACCTCGTATTAGAAATTGTCACTCAGTATGATGTTGATGGAATTCAGTTTGACGATCACATGAGTTTGCCTAACGAATTTGGCTACGATAAATATACAGTAGCGTTGTATACTAAAGAAACTAAAAATAATCCGCCAACCAATTTTAAAGATGAAGCGTGGGTGCGTTGGCGGGCAGATAAAATTACAGTATTTATGATACAACTCAACCAAGCTGTGAAAGCAAGAAAACCGAATGCAATTTTCTCTGTTTCCCCCAATTATTACGACTTTGCATATAAGTTACATCTGCAAGATTGGCTCGGCTGGGTAAGGCTGAATATTGTAGACGAATTAATTATGCAAGTTTATCGTCAGGATTTGTCAAGTTTTATTGCAAACATTACCCGTCCAGAAGTTCAGGAAACACAACAGATAATTCCCACCGGAATTGGTATTATGGCAGGTTTGAGAAATCGCCCAGTTCCCATCGCACAAATTCAATCCCAAGTGCGGGCAGCTCAACAACGTGGTTTGGGTGTAAGTTTCTTTTACTACGAAAGCCTTTGGAATTATGCTCCAGAATCGGTTAGCGATCGCCAATCTGCATTTCAAGCTTTGTTTCCCTTTCCTGCACCCCGCACCAAGCAATTGATAATGCTAATTGGTAATTGGTAATCGAGAATTGTTAATTGTTAGTTTTCAATTATCAATAATTTTTTTCTCTTACCCATTCCCCATTAACCAGCATTAAAATAAAATAGTGGTATAGAAGCATCCGTTGATAACGCTAAAACCGCGTATTATAGAAAATATACCAAAGTTGGGGTAAAAAGAAAAAATCAACTTTTAACTTTTTACCCGACTTGAAATATGGCTATTATTCTGTCTTTTACTAAACAAGGAAATTGAAACGCAGAGGAACACAAAGGAAAACGCAAAGAAACGCAAAGAAATGCAGAGTGTTCGTTTGGGTTTTTGTGCAATGCGTGTACTAAGTTTGGATGACGGCAAGTTATGAAACTCAGTTTATGTATGATTGTTAAGGATGAAGCAACTACGCTACCTAAATGTCTGGGTAGTGTGAAAAATGTTGTTGATGAAATAATAGTATTAGATACGGGTTCTCAAGATAAAACTCCCGATATTGCTAAACAATTCGGTGCAAAGGTTCATTATTTTAAATGGTGCAATGATTTCAGTGCTGCTCGCAATGATGCTCTAAAATACGTTACAGGTGATTGGATTCTAATATTAGATGCAGATGAAACTCTCACACCTAAGATTGTGCCGCATATCCAAGAAGCAATACAAAGTGATTCGCATCTTTTAATTAATTTAGTACGAAGTGAAGTTGGTGCAGAACAATCTCCTTATTCTATGGTTTCGCGGTTGTTTAGAAATCATCCAGATATCAGCTTTTCCCGTCCATATCATGCTTTGGTGGATGATAGTGTATCGGGAATTTTAACTAAAGAACTCCATTGGCAGGTAGGCTATTTACCAGAGGTGGCAATTCTGCATGAAGGATACCAAAAAAACGCGATCGCTCAACAAAATAAATACAGCGTAGCACAAGCAGCGATGGAAAGTTTTCTGGTGAATCATCCCGATGACCCGTATGTATGTAGCAAGCTAGGTGCTTTATATGTGCAAACTGGTAAAATTGCCCAAGGCTTTGAGTTGCTGATTAAAGGTGTCGCTTCCAAACAGGCATCGGATGAGATTTTGTATGAACTTTACTATCATTTAGGCATCGCTTACAGTCGATTGCAAAATCCGAAACAAGCGATCGCACACTATCAAGCTGCAATTAAGTTACATATTTACCCGATGCTCAAATTAGGAGCATACAACAATTTGGGTAACTTACTCAAGGCAGGGTCCGATTTAAAGAGCGCAAAAACAGCTTATGAAACAGCTTTGCGTATCGATCCAAATTTTGCTGCCGGACATTATAATCTGGGAATGACACAGAAGGCTTTGGGATTGTTGAATGAAGCGATCGCATCTTATACTCAAGCGATTAAATTAAATCCCAACTATGCAGAAGCTTATCAAAATTTGGGCGTTGCTTGGTTAAAACTAGGCAATGTCCAAGATAGTTTATCCGCTTTTGGCAAAGCGATCGTCCTTCATGAGAAGTATAACCCTGACGAAGCGAAGAAATTACGTCACCTTTTGCGGGAGATGAAGTTGATTTAACCCGTAATATTATGTCCACTTAATTACTTACAATGTAAAGACGTTCCGGCGGAACGTCTCTACAATATATGATTTATTGGACATGATACAATAAGGACTTCATATCATGTCCGTTTAATTAAGATTAATAAAAACATTGCAACCGTCGTAGAGACGTTCCAGCGGAACGTCTTTGACAAGATATATGATTTGTCGGACATGATATAATAAGGATTACGAAAAGTTTACCAGTTCTGCAATCAAAGCAATTAATTCATCTGCCACAACTGGTTTGGCAACATGTTTGGTAAAACCTGCTGCTAAAACCTGCTGCTTGTCAGTCTCACCAGCATAAGCAGTTAAAGCGATCGCGGGAATATTTCCACCTTGTTCTGGTGACATAGTTCTGATTTGATGAATAAAGCTATAACCATCCATTTCTGGCATACCGATGTCACATAACAATATATTTGGTTGAAACTTAGTAAAATTAGATAATGCTTCTAGTCCTGATGCTGCTGCTGTCACGATTGCCCCAGATTCTCGTAGCAATATGCAGAGAAACTCGCGGGAATCATCATTATCCTCGACAATAAAAATTTTCACTCCAACTAAATTCGGTAGAGTTGGGGACTTAGTTGAGTTGTTTTCAGGTAACAAAAGCGAAGCTGAAACTAAAGGTAATTTCACGCTAAATGTTGTACCTTTACCTTCTCCCGGACTCTCTACTGTTACAGTCCCCCCATGCAAGTCTACCAGATTACGCACGATCGCCAATCCTAACCCCAGTCCGCCAAACTGTCTGGTTGTGCTGCTATCCGCTTGTTGGAAGTATTCAAATATATGGGGCAGAAAATCAGGGCTAATACCCTTACCCGTGTCGCTGACGTTAATTTCGACATAAGAGTCATCCTGGCTTAAACTAACTACTACCTGTCCACCAGAGGGTGTGAACTTGACAGCGTTAGAGAGCAGATTTCCGATAACTTGGTGGAGACGATTAAAATCACCGCAAATAAAATTTACATTCGGATCAATTTGAAGCTGAATTTGGATAGCTTTAGCTTCTGCTGCCCAGCGAACTGTTTCTAGTGCTGCTGTAATTACATCTGCTAAATCTACAGAACTAATTTCTAGAATCAGTTTATTACGGAGAATCCGGGAGACATCAAGTAAGTCATCAATCACTTGAATCTGCAATTTGGCATTGCGTTCGATGGTAGCGAATGCCTTAACAGTGGTAGCGCTATCAAAAGAGCGAGTTTGCAGCAGCTTTGCCCAACCGAGGATGGGGTTAAGGGGTGTGCGGAGTTCGTGGGAGAGAATGGCAAGAAACTGGTCTTTGACACGGTTGGCAGTTTCAGCTTGTTGACGGGCAAATTGTTCACGAGCATATAGTGCTTCCCGTTGTTTTTCGGCTCGCTTGCGTTCGGTAATTTCTTGGACAATAATATTAATACTTGCGACTTGGCGATCGCTATCTTCCAGGGGATAATAACTAGCAAGCCATGACCGTTCAATGCCCGGTTGGGCTGGAGTCTTACCGTGGACTTCAAGATTGAGAATCGGTAATTTCGTGGCAATTATCTCCTCAAAAACTGGCTTCAGCACATCTCCTAACTCTGCCAATACTTCGTGTACAGTTCGTCCCAGATGGTCTGATTCTGGAATACCATTGATTTCGGCTAACTGCTTGTTGACACGAATATATCGGAAATTGGTATCCAACATACACAGTCCAATGGGAGCGTTAGTATAAATAGCTTCAATCTCTGTCAGTTGTTGCCGGATGGTTTCTTGGCTTTGACGTAGCGCTGCTTCTGTATGCTGACGTTCGACAATTTCCTGTTGTAATTGTGTGTTAGTCTGAATAAGTTCATTGCTACGCAGCAGTACCAAATGTTCGAGATTATCTTGATATTTTCTTAGCTCTTGCTCTACCCGCACACGTTCCCCAATTTGTATTTGCAATTGTTGATTAGCTTGCTCTAGTTGCGCTGGACTTGGAAGCGCTAGGGCTTGGGGGATTAGGGGGACTAGTTGTAAGGCGGTAAATACAGATATCATTGCCGTAGCGGCTTTGATTGCTCCTGATAACCAATAAGTAGGATACCACAGCGTCCAAATCTCCATCAAGTGCGTCGTGCCACAAGCGATGATGAAGGCACCAAACAACAGAAATATCCAGTCAAAGGGCAAATCCCGTCGCTGCCGGACAAAGGAAAACAGTGTGATGGGAATGGAATAATAAGCTAGGGCAATGAATCCGTCGGACAATAAGTGTAGCCAGACTAAATTTGTTTTCCAGAGATAACAGTGTCCGTGGGGAATAAATGGAGATGATGTAAAAAAAGTAGTCCACAATTCTGACATATGGTGCGTCTGCTTTAGGCTCTTTGATTAAACTATAAAAGCGGCTATTTGCCTATTAATTATGCAATATTGCCAAGCTTGTTGCAGAGCAGGTTGTCGAGCATTGGTCATCCCGTCAACGGTTGTAAACCGTTGTCTAACAGCGAAAGTCCTCTAAAGAGGACTAAATAAACATTTCAGTCCATTTTAATGCACTTGTGCTATTAGCCTGATAAATTTATTCTAAGGCGAGATAGGGGCAAGAGCGAGGATTTTGAAATATGTTGGTAATGACAACCCCTAGAAGGGTGGGGCTATACGAACAAAGCCCACCTTCGTGGGCTAATTAGACGTATGCTTATAAAGAAACGCTCTAAAATAAGCCCTGACGATTAAAATCGCGGCTATACGAACAAAGCCCACCTTTGTGGGCTAATTAGACGTATGCTTATAAAGAAACGCTGTAAAGTTTAAAGTTTGGAACTCGAAACTTTGACAATTGACTATTAACTAAATACGCGATCGCACAAATTTATCTAATCGATCCATTCCTTTTTCAATTGTTGCCATATCGGTAGCGTAAGAAAGACGAATATTGTCATCGGCACCAAAAGCGACTCCGGGAATGACTGCGACTTGTTCTTTTTCTAGCAAAGCGTCACAAAATTCTAGGGATTTGACGCCGAGTTTGCTGATGTCGGGAAACATGTAAAATGCACCATCTGGCTTTTCACAAGTTAAACCGGGAATAGCGTTAAGTCTATCGAACATGACTTGCCGACGTTTGGCAAAAGCTTGACGCATTTCTTCTACACAGTCTTGAGAAGATTCTAATGCAGCGATCGCCCCATATTGAGCAAAGGTACACACATTTGATGTACTATGACTTTGGATGGTGATTGTCGCTTTAATTATTTCTGTTGGTCCTGCTAAATAACCAATCCGCCATCCTGTCATTGAGTAAGCTTTCGCAAAGCCATTACTGATAATAGTCCGGTCGAAAATCTCCTTTCCTAACGAACCGATGCACAAATGTTCTGCACCGTCGTAGAGTATTTTCTCATAAATCTCGTCGGAGACAACAAGTATATCTTTTTCAACTATGATCTCTGCTATAGCTTTGATTTCTTCCGGGGTATATACCATCCCCGTGGGATTCGAGGGGGAATTGAGGACAAATAACTTTGTTTTTGGGGTGATTGCTTCTCGCAGTTTTTCCGGTGTAATTTTATAACGTGTGGAAGCATCTGTATGTACAATCACGGGAGTACCACCCGCCAAAATTACCATTTCTGGATAACTTAGCCAATAGGGAGCGGGGATAATTACCTCATCGCCTGGGTCGATTAGTGCGACAATTAAATTGTAGAGAGAATGCTTCCCACCGTTACAGACGATGACATTTTCTGCTTTGTAATCGAGATGATTGTCAATTTTTAACTTGTGAGCGATCGCTTCTCTTAACTTTGGTTCACCAGACGCTGCACCATACTTGGTTTTGTTTTCATCTAAAGCTTTTACCGCTGCGGCTTTGATGTGAGCCGGTGTGTCAAAATCCGGTTCTCCAGCGCTAAAACTACAAACATCGATACCTTCAGCCTTCATTGCCTTAGCCTTGGCTGCGATCGCTAAGGTTAACGAAGGGGATACTTGACTTACTCTTGCTGCCAGCTTCATCTTACTTCTTTAGGCACATTTTCACCTATTTAAGAGTATCTCACAATCCGGAGCGAGATTTTTCTCTTAATAATTCCTTCTTTATGGGGAATGGGGCATTGGGCAAGGGCAGGGCTATTTCATTATTGGTTTGATAAGTGTATATTATAATTAACTGACATACTCTTGAAAACATATGTTTTTTAGAGCATACTAAATTCATGGACTGGGTTGTTGAATTTCATGATGATTTTGAGTCGGAATTTAATGTTTTGCCAGAGGATGTACAAGATGAAATACTCGCTATGGTAGGATTATTAGAAAAATTTGGCTCACAATTGGGGCGACCACAAGCTGACACTCTTAAGGGTTCGCTGTACGCTAACATGAAAGAATTGCGTTTTAATGCTGCTGATGGTGTTTGGCGCGTAGCATTTGCTTTCGACCCAAAACGATGTGCAATACTGCTAGTAGCAGGTGACAAGTCTGGTAGCAGTCAACGTAAATTCTACAAAAAACTCATCAAAAAAGCAGATGCCCGGTTTGCAATGCATTTAGCTGAACTCAAAAAGGATGGGTAATTTATTATGGGAAAGACTTTAAAAGAAAAACTACAAGAGTTACCATTGGAGCGCCAAGAAAAAACTAAAAATCGCACTAAGGAACTTATAGCTTTAGAAATGACAAGGCAGGAACTTAGACAAAACCGAAAAGTAACTCAAAAAGAAATAGCTGAATGTTTGAGAATTGACCAAGGTAACGTTTCTCGCATTGAACAGCGTACTGATTTAATGCTCTCAACTTTAAGAAAATATATTGTGGCGATGGGTGGTGATTTACAAATCGTAGCCGTTTTCCCTGATTCCGATCCCATTATTTTAATAGGATTTTCAGAAGAAACATCATCAGAAACCTTACTTACATTAACAGATTGCTAAGGTGAGATCGGGTGCATCCCAGTTTTTATTTTTTGAAAAAATGATAAAAATTCACATGTCATTGCGAGGAGGAACGACGAAGCAATCC
>CASBQC010000186.1 GCA_949127805.1 Nostocales cyanobacterium PMM_0081 | reverse complement strand
TTTTTTGACCGAGGTAGACAAACTTTTATTTCTCAAGTTTGTACCAGTTAAAAAACTGTCTACTTATGTTAAAAAATGCCGGATATCAAGATAAATCTCCGTAATGATAACAGCTTATTAATATTTGTGGGTAATTCTCTTATCTTTGACGTGCATTAATAGTGACAAGTTATTCAGAATTTATCTAAATTTTCTGGAACTTTTTTCATTGATTCTCGACCTAGAGTTTAAATGCAACACCTACAAATTCGGTGACATTATGAAGCGCTTTATCAAGTCTTTTGTGACAATTTCTGCATTGTCCTCTTTAGTAATTGCTCCTATTTTTCTCTCCGCAGGTCAAGCTTCTGCTGAAACCAAAAATGGTACTGATGCCAGCTATGTTGGTGCTGGTGTGGCAGTTGGCACTACCAACGGTGGAAAAACAGGCGATGCGGCAACATTTGGTGGTAATCTTACAGGTCGGCTGAAATTGGGAGATACTCCATTTTCAGCACGGGGTCATGTTCTTTGGAGTGACCAAACAACTGCTATTATCCCCCAAGTTTCCGCAGATGTGGGTATTGCTAAAAACACCAACGCATTTTTAGGTCTTGGTTACTCTTTTGTGGAAGCAAACGGCAAACCAACTCCCCTCGGTAACAAAGATGGCGTAGCTGTAACTGCTGGGATAGAATCTGAAGTTACTAAAAATTTCTTGCTCTACAGTAATGCTACTTTAGGAATTGATGCCTACAAAAATAGCTCTGCTTCTGCTCTGAGCATCCAAAGTGGTATCGGTGTTCGCTTCAAGTAAAATTTAATCTACCAGCCTCCTCACACAAGACTCTTATAACTTTTAGCGCTCTCGTTTGGTTTAAATCATAGCTTCAAAAAATTTCTAGAAGCGACTCATAACCATATAAAATATTGCTGGGTTTGTTAAGTGTTGCATCACTGATAAACTCAGCTTTTGCCATGTTAAAATGTAAGAAATTCCTCTTTATTCCGACCGGATTACCGGGGATCAATTAGCCGAATAAGTGCCAATAACTAGCACACGACGGCGTTGAATAATGCCTTATTGAGAACACTATACAACTCTAATGGTTAAATCTGCTCCTGCCCCCACCGCCAATCGTAAACCTTCCAAAGTCGAAGGTCTGAAAGAACATAGTAATTTTTTACGTGAACCTGTTGCCAGCGAACTACTTCAGGACACAACTCACTTTAGTGAAGATGCGGTACAAATCCTCAAGTTTCACGGTTCTTACCAGCAGGATAACCGTGACAATCGCATCAAGGGACAGGAAAAAGATTACCAGTTCATGCTGCGAACCACCAGTCCCGGTGGCTTTATTCCCCCGCAATTGTATCTGACTCTAGACAAGCTGGCTGATGATTATGGCAACCAAACAATGCGAGTAACTACCCGTCAAGGGTTTCAGTTACACGGGATTTTGAAAAAAAATCTCAAAGCGGCGATCGCTGGTATGGTCAAAAATATGGGTTCGACTTTATCGGCTTGCGGTGATGTTAATCGTAACGTCATGGCTCCCCCAGCACCCTTCAAAAATCGCCCAGAATATCAGTATGCCTGGGAATATGCCAAAAATATCTCTGATTTGCTCAAACCCCAAACCGGCGCTTATTACGATATTTGGCTAGATGGAGAAAAAGTAATTAGTGCCGAAGAAAAGCCAGAAGTCAAGGCAGCACGGCAAAATAATAGTAAGTCGATTGTTGAAGATAGCTTAGAACCAATTTACGGCGATCTCTACATGCCACGCAAGTTTAAAGTTTGCGTGACGGTTCCGGGAGATAATTCGATTGATTTGTATACCCAAGACCTCACCTTGGTCGTAATGACCGATAAGGAAGGGAAATTAGAAGGATTTAACGTCTTTGCTGGTGGTGGTTTAGGAAGAACGCACAACAAAGAAGAAACCTTCGCACGGATAGCTGACCCGATTTGCTATGTAACGAAAGATGACGTTTATGAGATAGTGAAAGCGGTTGTTGCGACTCAAAGAGATTATGGCGATCGCACTGACCGGCGTCACGCTAGACTAAAATATCTCATCCACGATTGGGGGGTTGAAAAATTCAAGTCAAAGGTTGCAGAATACTTTGGCAAATCGCTCACACCTTTTAAAGAACTGCCAGAATGGAAATATCAAGACTTCCTCGGCTGGCACGAACAAGGCGATGGTAAGCTGTTTTTAGGCATTTCCATCGAAAATGGTCGCATCAAAGATGAAGGTTCGTTGCAACTCAAAACTGCACTGCGGGAAGTTGTTGAGCAATTAAACTTGCCCATTCGTCTCACACCGCATCATAATGCAATTCTCTTCGATATTGAACCTGAGAATAAACAACTTATTGAAGAGATTCTACAGCGTCACGGTGTCGTCACAGACCCTGGTAAAATAGATTCTTTAGTGCGCTATGCGATGGCTTGTCCGGCGATGCCCACTTGCGGCTTGGCAATCACCGAATCAGAACGAGCAATACCGGGTATTTTAGAAAGAATTCGCTCTTCATTAGATAAATTGGGTTTACAAAACGAGCATTTTGTGGTAAGAATGACTGGTTGCCCGAACGGTTGCGCTCGTCCTTACGTGGCAGAATTGGCTTTTGTCGGTAGCGCTCCAGAAAGTTACCAAGTATGGCTGGGTGGTTCACCAGACCAAACCAGATTGGCGTTACCTTATATGGAAAGGCTGCACCATAATGATATAGAAACGCAGCTAGAGCCGATTTTTGTGTTCTTTAAGCGTAAGCGGAAATCTGGGGAAAGCTTTGGTGATTTTTGCGATCGCGTTGGGTTTGATGCGATTCGGGAATTTGCCGCAAATTACGAAGTCGAAACAGTTGGAGAGCCAGAAACTACAGACGATAGCGATGGTTTGGTGGAAACAATGGCAGATTCTACAACTGGTGCGGTGGTAGAAGAAAGTGAGGGGAAAGAGGTAGCGATCGCTAATACTACCATTGCTAACGGTAAAAGTCGGCATAGAGTCAGCATTCAAGATGATATCTACGTCAAGCTGAAAGAAGCTGCTACCAGTCAAGGTAAACCGATGAGTGAATTGGTGAACAAAGCGCTAGAAACTTACTTTGAGAATCAAGCGTAAGCCAGAATCTCAGGCTTGATTTCCCTCTCTTTGTTTGCAGAGAGGGGGCTATTTACTTTGGTTAGTAACGAGACACTAAATCTAAGACACTACCCTCAGAGTTGAGTCTGATTTTGTGCGCCAGTACGTGCCTTCACGCACTGGCTTTTGTCAAAGCTGGAACGATATCAAAGCACTACGGCTTGACTGTGAGTGCGTAGAACTGATTATTAGATGATGCGTTTGGATCGTAGCGCCTGTAGCCGGAGCCCCAATACACCGTACCATTAACCACCGCAGCACCTGCTGCCACTGATCCCCCACTGTTAAATCTCCAGAGAATCTTACCAGTCTTTGCGTCCAATGCATACATATTATTCGCGCCTTCCCCTGATGCCATCGAGCCAGCATACACAACTCCATTGGCTACTGTCATTGGAGCCTCATCCCTCGCACCTGCTGGATCTGCCGTCTGCCAGATAATCTTGCCAGTCGCTGCGTCGAGCGCACTCCATAACCCACCTGTGGTAGTTTCACCCGATGGCTGTAGCTTGTACTCTTGAGATTCGGTGTTCAAGTTCCCGACATAAATTTGTTGACCATCCGTGGCTGAACCCCACTGTGCAAAGAGCGTGGCACCAGGACCAGCGATTTGGCTCCAGACAACATTGCCGGTATCTGGGTCAAGCGCCCAAAAGATACCACTTTTCTGCACAGCGCCAACTAAATCGCGCCGTCTTCCAGCCTTCTTAACAGTAAAGAGCATTGGTGCTTGGCTGAAATCATAATCCTCTCCCGCTGGGTCAGGGCAATTCGTCGGATCGAAGCCTGGGACGCAAGCAAGATTGAACGCATCGTACCCTTGGAACCTACTCGCCCACTTAACCGCGCCGGTATCGAGATCGAATGCCATGATCGAGTCCAGATGATTTTCAGGGTTGAGGCACTGCGACTGATCACTGGGCGTTGAGAAATTCGCGATGCAATCTTTTTCCGTCTGGGGTATATCGTAGTTATTACCTGTTGCGATGTATACCAACTTGCGCTTAGGATCGATTGCTGGTGTGCTACCCCATATTGCTACGCCTGAGTAGCCACCTGGCTGACCACCGTTGTCCGGTATGGTGTAAGTCTTCCACAAAATCTCTCCGGTGGTCAAATCGACCGCCGTCATGCTGCCACGGAAGGTGCAGCATTTGTAATTTGGATCTGCGCTAGGATTTCCCTCCTCCAATGAGGCAACCCCAACGTATATACGGTTGCCATAAATAGCCGGCGACTGAGTGATGATGGCGTCTGGATGATCGTCAAGTTTTGTCTTCCAGATTAGCTCTCCCGTATTTTTGTTAATTGTCATCAGGAAGGCACCTTCCTGGCTGCCTATAATCACTTTGTTCCCCTTGACCGCTGGACTTGTACGCGAAACTGCTTTTTGGATACTTGAATCGCTGATGTAGTTGGCAATACGATTTGACCAAATCTGTGTACCCGTCTGTGCATCGATCTTGAACAAGTTACCGCCCCAGTCAGGCAAGTATACAGCTCCATCTACTACCGCTGGTGTCGCCGAGATGTCGCCGCCGGTTGTAAAAACCCATTTGGGGGACAAGTTCGCCACGTTCGCTGGACTGAGGTATTTTTCAGTTGCTTGATAGCGGGTATTGTTTAGGTTCTGACCACCCAAGCTCCACTCACTTTTTATATTGGCACCACTGCCAATCGTCGGCACGATCAGGATCGATGCCACTGTAACGATTATGACCGCCAGTTTCCAAAATGGATATCTTCTAATCACTGTCATTACCTTTTTTATCATTATCGGGTAGTGTCTTAGATTTGTTGTTAACCACCTAAATTGGTAGCCCAAACTATAACGATTGACGAACAGCCCAATTACGACATCGTGCATTAACTCCAGGGCAAACGCATCTAAAAAGGCATGTTAAATGAAGGATAATACAATACGAGTAATTTTGGAATACTTATATCTTGCACCTATCGGGATAAACCACGAATAGGCAAATAAGGTGTGCCAAAGTGTAACATTCTAAGTATTTTTTGTAATTTTAATGTTTTTATAAAGAGATATAAAAATACTTCATCTCCACGAAAACTCATTCCGGACACAAATCACTGCTACCTTCGTGCGGAAAATCACATGGCTCAATTGCAAAGAATCGCGATCGCACTTTCTCAACTTCAACAAAATCAAATTCTGCTGACAGCGCAACAGCAACATTACTTAAGTCGCGTGTTGCGGTTGCAAAAAGGCGATCGCTTTATTGCAATGGATGGTATGGGTAAATGGTGGTTAGCGCAATTGAAAGGTGAAGAAGCGCAGATTTTAGAAACACTGACAGTAGAAACCGAATTACCTGTATCTATTACACTGATGGTAGCCTTGCCGAAAGGTAATGGATTTGATGAAGTCGTGCGCTGTTGTACTGAATTAGGTGTAGCGTGTATAGCTCCAGTATTGAGCGATCGCACTTTACTCAATCCCAGTCCGCAAAAACTCGAACGCTGGCAACGCATTGCATCTGAAGCTGCTGAACAATCAGAGCGTTCTTTTGTCCCAACAATATTAGAACCAGTTTCCTTTGACGCTGCTTTATCGTCGTTTGCAACACAGCAGAAGTATATTTGCGAAGCTCGTGGCAACTATCCACATTTAAAAATTCTTTATCATAACCAAAGAGAAATGTCAATAGTTATTGCTACTGGTCCAGAAGGGGGATGGACAGAAAATGAAATTGACAACGCTATTAAAGCTGGATTTCAACCAGTTTCCCTTGGACGCCGCATCCTCAGAGCAGTTACAGCCCCCATTGTGGCATTATCCCTAATTTCCGCAGCTTGTGAAGTATAGTAGTAAGCGCTGTACTCGCTTATAAAGAAAGCGAGTACAGCGCTTACTACGATCTAAAAATAAGTATTTAAATCATGCTAGATCAAGTTGCGATCGCTTTTGATTCTAAAGATTATCACACCGTCGCCAAATTACTCAAACAGCTATATACCGTTGCAAAAAGCTTAGACGCGCTTTCTTCAGATGAAAGCAGGGTCGCAATCTCCCTACTCTTAATTCCCTACTCCTAACTCCTAACTCCTAACTCCTAACTCCTAACTCTCAGTTGAACCAGGAGTTTTCACATTCCGTGCCATATCCAAGAAAGAAGTCATGTTCGCACCAGGACGACGACGACCGTTAGAGCTTGTAGCCGAAGGAGCTAGGTACTTGGGAGCAAAAGTAGTTTCAGTTGGTATCTTTGCAAGTTTGCTGGCTGCGGGTGTTAGCTCTGGCTTAGGTTCAGCCTTAGGAGCCTTGCCATTTTTAGAAGCTTTGGTTGACTTGGAGTCGGCAATAGAAGCAGCAGCTTTTTTTCCATTGGATGCAACTGTTTCCACTTCTTTTTTAGAATCAGATACAACTTTATCTACTGCTTTTTTAGTTTCAGTTGCAACTGTTTCTGCTGCTTTTTTAGTGTTTGATGCTACTTCTTTTGCTGCTTCTTTAACAGTCTCTAACGGCTTGATACTCTTGGCTTCGTCTAGCTCTAAAAAGTAGCCGTTGCTTTTTTTATTCGTTGGTGAAAGCTCAGTATTGCCTTTTTTGTTACCTGGCAATAGTCCAGTTACAAAACCCAGAATTCCCGCGATTAAGTTTTTGATAAACCCAAACATTACAATTACTCCTGTTCTTTATATTTGGAAAACTAACGCAATTGTGAAGAATTACGTCAAAATGTTACATTTTCTCAAAAATTTGTTTCCTGACCAATTTTCTGGCGTCACCCTGTGTATGTGAGACTCCTCATTGGTCTGTGCCGATCTACATTCTAATAACAGTATAGGACAAACGTTTTCAAGTCTTTTTCGCTAAATAGGAGCAACTGTGTGTGCCGAGAATTAATTATTAAATTTTACTGTAACTAAGAGCAAGTTTCTGAAAGGAGACTTAATAAAAATTAATATTATGCACGAAAACTTAAGTATCTGACTAGAGAAATTGGTCGTCTATAAACGAGTAGGGGGAGTGTCATAGTCTATGAGCGCGATCGCACTCGATTAAATTTTCTACATAATTAGATTGACATTAAACATATTTTGTATATGAATACTGACACTCAGCAGCGCAATTCCGTGGTATTAGTGCATGGTATTAACGATACGGGGCAAGTTTTCCAGACAATGGCGACCTACCTGAGAAAGGGGGGATGGTCTGTGTATACTTTAGATTTAATCCCGAATAACGGTGATTTCGGTCTGGAGAAATTAGCACAGCAACTTGCTGATTATATTGCCGGCAGGTTTGACCCAGAACAACCACTAGATTTAGTTGGTTTTAGCATGGGGGGAATTATCAGTCGTTACTATGTGCAGCGACTGGGGGGAATTCATCGCGTACAGCGGTTCATTACCATATCTTCGCCCCATAATGGGACTGCGATCGCTTATGCTTCCCTACGTCCTGGCTGCGTGCAAATGCGTCCTAACAGCGCTTTTCTGCAAGATTTGAATAAGGACGTAGCCATGTTAAAGCAGTTGAACTTTACCTCAATGTGGACACCATATGATTTAATGATTGTGCCGGCAAATAGTTCGCGTCTTCCCCTAGGAACAGAGGTGATAGTACCATCGAGGCTGCACCCCTGGATGTTGACCGACTCACGCTGTTTAGCAGCAGTAGCAGAAGCATTATCTCAGATGCCAATTAATTGCGATCGCCAATCTGGGCATATTCAGGACTCCCAAAAATCGCTTCTGGGTAACGATAATACTTAAACTCCATTAAGTTATGAAAAGGATCTTCTAAAAAGAAAGCGCGATGTTCTAAAGGAGAACCGACAAAGCGGTGTTTGGCTTCTTCAAAAAAAAGCAGCTGTCGTTGTTGCGATCGCTTTAATAAATCCTCCCAGTCACCTTCAACGCTAAAAATCAGCCCAAAGTGTCTGGGATAAATACCGCGTTGCAGTGTTAAAGGTTCTTTGGTCATGTGCGCTACCAGTTGATGACCGTAAAGATTGAGAATCAAAGCGTGCTTATTTTCACGACCGGCAACGCAGCCTAACCCATCGACATAATACGCTTTGGTTTGGTCAATGTCAGTAACCGGGAAAGCCAGATGAAATAAAACTTGGTTCATAGAAGATTAGTAGTTGATACTATCTACAATTTATTGTGCCTTCTTCATCCAAGGCTTGGCTGCTTTTTGCATTTAGGACTTACGCAAAAACGGCAGCGATCGCCTAAATTGTTTCAATAAATATACTTGTATAAATATAAATTAATTGAAACTATTAGGTTTTTTTAGCAGTTATAATACGTAAGTAATGAGCAATATAACTTACAGGACTTACGCCTGCTCTACGAATTATTGGCGTTCTTCTCCTGTCAGAGAAGCTGGGCGTTGGCGTTCGCGAAGCGTGTCGCAGACAAGCCTCTCGAAGAGAAGGCATCTTGGCGGTTCGATAAATGAGAAATCAGGGTTTCTGGCAATTTTTGCCTAAGTCCTAGCTCAATCTAAATTTGTAGAAAACCTAACTTATGGCTATTAACTTATTTGATGCCAACTTCTACCGCACTGCGAATCCTGACTTGGCAGCAGCCGGTTTAACAACAGATAGTCAACTTGCGTCACACTTTCAGAATTACGGTTTAAATGAAGGTCGTCGATTTTCACTGTTTGCTGACATTAACTTCTATCGTGCCAGCAACTCTGATTTAGAAAGCTTTAACAATCGCCAATTGTACGATCATCTACAAAAGAATGGTGTGCGAGAAGGACGTCAATTTTCGCCTTTTGTTGATCTCAATTACTACCTGAGTTTGAACCTAGATGTCAATCAAGTTTACAACGGTAGTAGGGAAGGTGCGCTTGACCATTTGCAACGTTATGGTTTGCAAGAAGGACGTGATTTTTCTCCCTTTGTTAGACTCCAGTTTTATGGAGCTATCAACGAAGATTTACGTAACTTGAATTTGAGTAATCTTCAATTGTTTGAGCATCTGCAACGTTATGGTCTAAAAGAAGGACGTTTATTCGACAACTTTGTTGACCTGAACGTATACTTGAATGCTAACCCAGATGTTAACCAAGCCTTCAACGGAAACCGTGAGTTAGCGTTACAACATCTAGAAATTTTTGGTCTCAATGAAGGGCGGACATTTTCACGATTCTTTGATGTCAATTACTACAGATCTAACAATCCTGACTTGAGTGCAGCAGGTTTGACAGGCAGACAATTATTTAATCACTTTGAGTCATATGGTTTGTATTTGGAAGCACGTCCTGGTAGAAGCGACGTTGGCGGAAACACCTTGAACACTGCTACTAATATTACCGTCAACTCGACTCTCAATTTGTACTTTGATTATGTAGGAGCATCGGACACTGATGATTACTATCGATTTGTTTTAAATCAACCAAGTGTATTGGTTCTAGCGGCAGGTGGTTTTTATCAGAATAGTTTAGGTTCACTCCTAAATCCATTCGGACTTGTGTTCGGAGAACTTCTTAATAGCACAGGACAGGTTTTGCAGTCCGGCAACTACACTGCGAAAGCCGAGGATTTAGATATCCTAACTACTTTGCTGCCAGGTACTTACTATTTGCACTTCAAACCAACTTCCTCAGGTGGTGACAATTACGTTTTTGGGATCGCTACTCTATAAAGCACTATTCAGGTAAATTAATTACAGCAGGAAAGCAACGCAGAGGAAGTACAGCGGGCGCGTAAATAAAGCAACCATTTAAAATCGTTAAAAAGCCTGAATTATAAGCCAATACAGTTCAGTTAAGCCCCAAATCCTTGTAGAGACGTAGCAATGCTACGTCTCTACAAGTCTAAAATCAGTACCAAAAATCCTTAACTGAACTGTATTGAATTATAAGCTTTTTGACTTTTGACTGCGTGACTTACGCCTTGCGGTACTAGATATAAAGCCTTTTTATTCTGACCCCTGACCGAGTTGACCCCTTTATTCTGCTATATTTTTACACTTGCACAAAATTAGTTATTGTATTTATGTGTGGTAAAACTACAAATAATCTATAGCTAATGCTTTCTTTAATTTCTTCTCTGAATCCCTGGCTAGTGGGAGTAGGATTAAACACAGTTTTATTGAGCATAGTTTTTATTGCTCCCAAAAAGCTGCTTACCCCAGCAGGATTGCTGCACGCTTGGTTTTTGGGTGTACTACTCTGGGGAACCCTCGGCTGGCAAGGATATGTAGTAGTCATGTTCTATTTTCTTGTTGGTTCTGCGGTTACACGCATCGGGATGGAGCAAAAAGAAGCAGAGGGAATTGCCGAAAAGCGTTCTGGGGCAAGAGGTCCAGAAAACGTTTGGGGTTCAGCTTTAACTGGAGCGCTGTGTGCTTTGGCAATAGGAATAATAAATTGGGGATTGATTTCAATTCCTGTAGAGACACAGGTTATCGCGTCTCTACTATTATTGGGTTTTGTTGCCAGTTTCAGCACCAAACTTTCTGATACCTGTGCAAGTGAAGTTGGTAAAGCTTATGGTAAAAGCACGTTTTTGATTACCACGCTGCAACCAGTGCCACGAGGGACAGAAGGCGCGGTAAGCTTAGAAGGAACTCTTGCTGGAATGCTTGCTTCAGCTGCGATCGCCTTTCTTGCTTGGGGTGTCGGTTTAATTAATATATTAGGCGTGGCTTGGTGTATTCTGGCAGCCTTTATTGCCACTAACATAGAAAGTGTCATTGGCGCGACTTTGCAATCTAAATATACATGGTTAACTAACGAAGTCGTCAATATATTGAATACATTAATTGGTGCGATCGCTGCAATGATATTCGCCTTAACATGGGCAAGTTTGTAGACTCAATTGCCGTTCACCCGATTAATTTAACGTGAGTTAGATGAACCTCTTCCACATCGAATTCGCCCATACCATGCTCAACTTTATAGATTAACAACTATAATCTTTTTTCAAGCCTTTTAGCCTGCTTGACATTGATTAAAAGCTTCTCGAATAAAGTAGAGTGCATCGCGCTTGTGGACTTCCATACCGCCTCTATCCCAGGCACCCCAACGAGTTATAAATTTTTTCCCGTTATGGCGACGCTCAATAGCAACAGTAAAGTTATTGCGGAGTTCTCGATAACATCCTTCCAAATTAGTGGGGGTTAAATCCAGTGTTGGCACATGAAATTTATTCTCGCTTTTATTAACAACAAAAAATCCCTCACTGCCTCGCTCCATCAGCAACACAGTAGGACTATCAACAGCTGCCAGAACATTTTCTTTAACGTTTTTTCCCTCATTTCCCCGTTGGCGCATAATTTGGCGGAACTTGACACCATATTTGATAAAAGAAGCATCCGCGTTATCCCAGTTGAGTACTAGAGGAGTGCCACTTTCTCTTGCCAGTACGTAGGCTGTTGCGAGGAAAGAGTCAGAGCGATCGCTGTAGGGATTGATAGCACTGGAGTTAATCTCACGGATATTATCGTGGTTTCTGCCAAAGGTAACGCTACTCAGATCGTTGACATCTGCGGGAACTCGGAGCGATCGCAAATCTCCACCAAAGGTGAAGGCATTTTTCATAGAGTTGTAAAGAACAAAATCTGTAACAGCAGCAATCCAGTTATAATTTTCTGCACTGGTATCACCATCTGCAATCACTTCAAGATAATTCCACGTTTTTCCTTGGCTTTCTCGATCAACGTAGCTGATGTACTCTTTCACAACATCTGCTGGCATATGTTTAGCAGCATCAAACCTAAATCCATCAATTCCCATATCTAGTAATTTCTTTAAATGAGCTTTTTGAATTTTTTTAACGTTATTGGTGAATATCAAGTCAGGAAGTCCGCCTAACCAACAATTAATTTCTGAATTTCTGTTACCATCACTATAATTAATGCCGCAAGGTTTTTTTCCCGGACGGTCTGAGGCAGAATTAAAATCACGTGCAGAAAAACCTGGAAATTTAGTTAAGTCTTCAAAATCATCATTGCCATCCAAATTCGCCATGTGATTGAAAACAACATCAGCAATGACTTTGACATTACAACTGTGAGCTTTATTAATCAGCTTTTTTAAATCTTTTTGGGAACCTCTACCTTCAATGACGCTGTAGTCTACGGGTTGATAGCGTGCCCACCATTCTGGACTAGGATTAGACTTTTGGGTTGGAGGAGTTTGGATGTGAGAATATCCTTGCTTACCTAGTTCACAGACAAACTCTTCGACATCACTGTACTGTTGATCAAATGCATGAAAGATAGCAGTGGGTCTTTCTGCTGCTAATGTTTTAACAGGGAAAGTGCAAATTGTGTAAATAATAACTGCATGGCTGAAGATAAATTTCATGAAACGCATAGCTATAAAATTGTGTAAAATTTTTAGCCCCCCTTAATAACTGACTAATCTTTAAATATAAATATAATTGCTATGTCCTATGACCGATGATATGCAGAATTTTTTAATCTTTTAGGTATTGTAGGGTGCGTTACGGATTTCAACAAGAACGCACCGAATTATTGAAAATGGTGCGTTGCGCTGTCGCTAACGCAACGGACCCTAAAGGGGGAGGAACATCCACACCCCTTTAAGCCGGACCCTACGTATCTTTTCACGCAATCAAACCGGATTCCTATATGACCGATGATATGCAGAATTTTTTAATCTTTTAGATGCTCTAAGTAGGTTGCTAAACCTGTGCCTAAAGGAACGTGAGTTTGACGGGGTGAACTGACCATTTGAAAAATATGTGTCAGATAGAACATTCTCGCCTTTTCACGTAAATACAAATATGCCTAGCTGTTAAAGGCTACAACCCTTACCAAACACCAAATTGTCATTCTCAGACAATAAGAGCGAATGCCCCAAACGCGGTTGAAGCCAAACGTTCCTATATCAACTTTATTGACAAAGATTTCTAAAACTATTTACATCGTCTTGCTCTTAATGATATAAGTATTCAATAATTAATTTTCAAACCACCAGTAGAAAGCAAAACTAAATGCCTGCTTTCTGCGAAAACTTATATTTGGCATTTTCCCCAATTTGAGAATTTTAGTCAAGACAGGGACAACATTGTGCTGTTGATTTGCTGTCTTCTATCAACTGTTCTGAAATCTTTCTTTTGCCAAGTTCAACTCACAAGACATCTACGAATGCAAGAATCCCACAGTAAAACAGCTTTATCTGAAACAGTCACCTCTGAATTTCCCCGACAATTAGATATAGCCACAGTCAGCGTTTATGGCTTGGCAATTCTCTCGGTTGCACTGTTTCTTTTTTTACCCTTCGTTAATCTTTTACATCCCAGTCCTTGGCAGCGGTCAATCGGTACTATCCACGCATGCGGAGCCTTAGCTGCAACAATTGTTGTAGTTTATACTGGACATCTCGCCTTTCCTTTGCTGCGGGGTTCTAGCAAAATCTTGCCCCAAATGCGGACTTTAACGTTTTGGTCAACACTAGTAACCTTTTTGGCAATTGCCACAGGTAACTTAGCCTACATGCGCTATCGAGCAGATGTCACTTACGGTGGTGCCCGTGCATGGCTAAAAGCAAATTCCCCCCTTGTTCAATATGTTTTCATGGAGTACCACGAATTCAGCGTATTGTTTACCTTGCCCTTAGGTGTGGCTTGTACCTGGATTTTGTGGAATTACGGCGACTCAATTCTAGAAAAGCACAATCGACCAGTGTTAACTGCTACCTGTGTTGCCTTAATGGCAATGATGTTTTTTGGCATGGGTGGTTTTGTCACGGGTTTGGCTATAGCCAAAATTCACGCTTTGTGAAATGAAACAGCATCTATTAAAAAAGTAAATAATCATGGCTAAAAGACTATCTGTGGCAAGTGAGCCACTTTATACTCGATTTTGGAATCAACTAAAAAGATTTCCCCAAGTTTTACATCAAGGTTCTCACAACCCACCCGCAACTTCCGGACCTGCAGCAGCTTTTCTCATTAGTGGTGGAATTGGTGCCGTTACCATGATGGTGGTTCATCACCTGAGTGACACATCTAAAGATAGAGAAAACATCGTGCGTACTATCGGCAGTTGGATACCTGGTAGTGTCAACCTTGACCCGATGTGGGGCAATATTGGTAGCTACGCCGGTAAAGAAACTTTCATGCTTATTGGTTGGTTAGTCAGCTTGGCAATTCTTTATCCGTTGTTAAAAAACAAACAAGTTAAGCCTCGAACCATATTTTTCTGGCTTTTTGGGTTGTTCACTTTAGCAACTGCAATGGCTTGGCATCCTTTATTCCCCTATCTACCCTTAATGTAAAAAGGTCAATCAATATGCACAGATACGTTTTAGTCTGGCTAGGAGTTTTTATCGCTTTTGCTGCGACATTCCCAACCGCGATGCTGCGTGTGAGTCAAGACAAGAAATTTGCAGGTCAACCTGTCAAATCTCTAACTTGTGAAGGTAAATATCCCAAAGTTAAAGGTGTTATTTCTTGGGCGCAGACTTGTAGCCGTATGGCAGTGAAACCCATTAAGAAATAGATTCTTTGTAGTAAGTGCTGTACTCACTTATGAAGAATTATCTCTAAAACTATTGAGTATGTCTTTCAATTAGTAAGTAGATAATCATTTGAATTCATTAACACCTTGATGAATCAAAGTTTGTATTGCTCATTAAGGCTATGAACTTTCTTTGAAGCGAGGTTTTGACACTTCGCTCAAGATGCGTTTGTGTATTTGTAGGTAGCCAGTTTATTAGAAATTCTTGTCTATAAGTATTGATTGGATATCAAATTAATGATAGTTCTAGTCAATACACAGGCATCAAGCATCTAAGTGATAACCACAGGCAAAAAAATCTAGTGGTTCTGGCATCTATGGAATACCGAAGGGCTTCGGTATTTCCCAGATAAATCGTCCATTCTGATTGTCCACATCAACCCATAGGATTCATGTTAGATAGTAAACCACTGGAATTTGCCCAAACTGGTCGTAGCGACTTGTCTACAGCCACTGCGTCCGGGGAGCGCTATGCTTCCGGGCTAGAGTCGAATCCCTCCATTGCTAGCAGTAAGAGCAGTGCGCCGCTTTACTATGGCAATGACAACGATGTGATTACAGCAACTCCTGGCAACCAAACCATCTATGCAGGGGATGGTAACAACATCATCCTCACCGGAAGCGATCGCGACTTAATCTATGCAGGTAGCGGCAATGACATCATCAACTTAGGCGACGGCAATAACATTGTCAACGCAGCAGGCGGCAATAACCGCATTTTGACTGGAGCCGGTAACGATCTGGTGTTTGTGGGCAACGGCAGCAACGTAGTCTATACAAGCGCAGGCAATGACATCATTTATGCGGGTACTGGCAGAAACTTGATTAGCGCAGGCACTGGCAATGATACGGTGTTCTTTGGTAGCGGCGTCAACCAATTGATTCTTTCTGGTGGTGAAGGATCGGTGACGGTGTATGGATTCAAAGCCAATAGCGATCGCCTGCGTTTAGAAGGTGATATCGCTGCCCAGTCTCTCAAATTTAAAACTGAGGGCAACAACACATTGGTGATGTCTGGCAGCGATTTGTTAGCAACACTGAAAGACGCAACAGTGGGCGTGAAATCCCTCGTACCTGCGGGAACTCCACTGTTTAGCTATGAAGTGGTCGATTTAGGCACACCTAGCACCTACCCCAATAGCACCAGCGTTGCGGGGAATGTCATCAACGATCGCGGACAAATTGCCGGACGAGCCGCAACTGGAAACCCCTCTGCCTCTGCCTCACCCACCACACCCGTCAACGTACCCTTTATTTGGGAGAACGGCACTATCAAACTGTTGACACTAACTGGCGATAAAATCGGCGGACCAGATGGCGGTACTACCGTCACCATGCCGGGACGCGGTGGTTTGATTAACGCCATCAACGATCAGGGTGTAATTGTTGGTGCAGGGGATCAACCTTATCCAACTGGAGCAGGCGATCGCGGTCTGAAGTGGACAGCCAACGCTGATGGCACTTACAGCTTGACCATTAACCAATACGAAGGAGTCACCGCAGGAATCCCAATCGGCTCATCCTTTGGCACGGGTCTCTACGCTGCCGAAAGCTACTACTTCGATGTCAACAATAGCGGACAGATTGCCGGACGCAACATCTACGATGGCGATGACCATAGCCGTGCGATTTATCTCGATGCCAATGGCAATAAGTTCGATTTGCCGGATCTTGGCGGCGATACCGGCACCGCACGCGGCATTAACAACTTAGGGCAAATCGTTGGTTTAGTCGATAGCGACGGCGAACTGAACGATATAACTATTAATACAACTGTGCTTTGGGAACAAGATGCAAACGGGGAATATATTCTGAAGAACCTCGGCACCTTTGGCTACGACCAAAGCTCTGGTCGGGATATTAACGACGTTGGGCAAATCATTGGTACTGTCACCAATGGCACAGGTACTACAGCCATTACCGAGCCATTTATCTACCAAGATGGGGACATTGCCTTGTTAGGTGGATTTGGTGGCACGACGGGTTCAGCCAATGGAATTAACCTATTCGGTCAAGTTGTCGGTTCTTCACAAAACATGGGTAAACAAAACCACGCTTTTGTCTGGAATGATGGCACGATTTTTGACCTGAACAACAGCGTTAGCAATCCTACTGCGCTTTCGGTGAATGGTTCTGCGGTAACGTTGACCAGTGCCACAGGTATCAACAACTTCGGTGATATTGTTGCCAATGGTAGTTACACCTACAGAGATGCCGCAGGCACAACTCAAACTGGAACTCGCGCTTACTTGCTCAGGGCAGTGGTGTAAAGTTTGATTCAAGCGATCGCTCTCTTGTTCATATGAAGCGATCGCACTATTTCAAGCATTAAGCCAGACGATTGTCAGGTGATGCTTTCAGCTTAACTATGTGCTTCCAACCAAGCAACCAAATCAGCGAACTCAGAAAAATCTAGCAGTGCCTCACCCAAGTTTTCCAACTGAGCGATCGCTAAAGCTTGAATTTGCGCTTGTAAATCAGCCGGAATAGTTCCCAACCGTCGATTTAGCAACCGTAGGACAAGCTTTAATTCTCCTTTCTGCTCACCTTGTTGCTCACCCTGTTGAAAAATATCTTGATAAATTACAGACTCTCGCATACCTTCACCTCGAAAAAGTTGTTGAATCAACGTTTTATCGAACCTTAACCCTGCCAATAATTGAGCGCGTGTGGCGATTTCTCTTCGCTGTTCGCTTGACTCTATCATACTCACCTGCTGTGCGACCCGACTTAATAATTGCTCCGGGTTAGTCGCAGCAGCGAGGGTGGCAAAAGGTAATAAGGCAATATCCCCAAGAAAAATCTGTGGATCTTCTTCCCACATCCGTACTACACGGTAACGATGGTGAGTTTCCTCAAACTGAAATTCTGTCTCGATTATGGTTTCCTCTGGTGGGGATTTTAGCAAGATCACCACCTGGGTAACGGGGAGTCGATAGCGACGATATAAGCGCACCCAATAGTCCAACATTCGCAGCGGTAAAGGTGGATCGCTCGTTAGCTTCAGTTGGAATTCTAAGTGCAGTATGCGATCCGAGGTTCCCAAAAACGTTATAGAGTCAGCACGGATCGGTTCGATGCTCAACTCAGTTTTCAAGACTTCGATGGATGCAGGTGTTTTCCCTAACAACCAAGAAGCAAAATTAGCCGGATACGTTTCTGCTAATACCTTGCAGAGATTATCAAAGGACATAAGGCAGATGAAAACGGGCGTTTTTGTGATTTTTACACAAAACGCAAGACATTAGAACTTACACAATAACTCTCTCAGACATTGTATAAGTCTTTTTACTTTTTACTTACATTGCCGCAGACTTAGTTAGATTTATTACTTGCGTTCTACTTCTTCACATGTGGGATTTGGGCTAATGTATAATTATTTTTCGGATATATCTCATAAAATTGTGTTATTAAAACATTTTTAATTAAGTTTTGTGTCGTAGTCAATCAACTTAATCACGAACTCAAACAACACCTTGTCACAGTAAAGGAATAAAGACTTTCTATAAGGGAATCGGAAAATTGAAGTTTTATTAACAGGTTTAGTACAATTCCGTACCGAAATTGTCCCTAGTCGTAGCTAAGGGATCACAATATCCATCCCCTGTAAAGGAGCGCTTGTACATAGTCGCTTATCGATTTAACGAACCTATTAACTCACCGCAATGCACCTACCCTATAAGGAATCGCCAGAACTATGAATTTATCAAAAACGCTGAAAGAGTCTTTAATATCTGTTTTAGAACAGTCGAGATTAGCTTTGTGGGTCGAAATTGTGACTGAGCAGCCCCGATGTACTTACTACTTTGGACCTTTTGCGTTTGCCAAGTCAGCTCAAAAAGCCGTTTCGGGCTACATTGAAGACCTCAAACAGGAATCAGCTCAAGTAATTGCTGTTACTTTCAAGCGGGTTCAGCCACGGGAGCTAACGATTGAAGAGGATGAAGTCAACTATCCCGGACGGCAGGCAGGGGCTTGAAATATTCAGCTTTTGGGGGAAAGAATTGTTTACCGCACATGTTTCGATTTTCATCGATTTGGGAGAGCATTGCTCGCTATTAGCAAAACACCTATCCCAGTTTTCATATCCGATGATATTTATACCCTGAAAAGTGCTGTAATCCGCAATCTTGCTTCAATAATCGTGAATTAGAGGTCAAAATGTCACACGAATTAATCAATTTGACATTACCAACTGTCATTCAAGAAATTGAAAATGCCTTAAATGAGTATCCTGTACATCCTTATCAATCAGCCTTTTCGATTCATGAACTGCGACAAAAACTAATTGCCCATATTCTCAGTCAAATCCCCAACCGCTATGCAGTTCAAGGGGTACAGGAACCACCCAAAAAACCTAAAGCGCTATATCCACCCGCGACAAAGGAGCGGTTGTATATGGAAACAGTGATTCACGGGAGTATCTTGCATATCCTGCGAGAAAATGCTGACTCGCTTAGTGACCGCTTTAGTTTGAACTCCAGAATCTAAAACTAGGAATTTTTAAGTCCCACTCTGTATTTTCAATAGCTTCATCGTTACCTGTATTATCAAGACAACATAGATATTAGGGACTTCCAATGTCCCTAATATCTAGCGATCGCCTAAAAATTTTCTCATTCACGCTTACTATACTTGTTGCCTATTTTGTCAATGCGTAAGTCCTAGTTAGAACAACTGAGGCTGTAGTGGTGTCCCGATTGCGGGAAGTTTTGAACCTTTTGGATTTGAACCGGTGATAGTATTATTTTGGCTCAAACCCCACAGATTTTGGTGTGGGTCAAGTTGATGTTTTAGTTCATTCGACCGACACAGGAACCGTCACCGAATCCCTTCTTGGTTGGTTCCGCAGTGCTGATGGTACGATTCAACGTTACTATGTTGGTCAGGGTGATAAAGACTACGCCTTAGTGAAGAATTTTAACAATAACGATAAAGATGAGTTGTTCTTGGCAGGAAAACCAGGGGATTACACTTACGAAGATGTCGCTGGAAATCTGCGGATATCATAATCAAGGGGAAATGGTCAGGCGATCGCGCTTCATTTTGTCAGCAGCGATCTTGAATAGCAAACAGCCTTCCACTATCCTGGAAATGGCTGTTTTGTCGTCTACAAGAAAAAATTTCCCTTTAATGATGCTTAATTTAACTCATTAAATGCCTTGCCTGTGAGGTTACACTACAATTGGCAGTTAATCAAGTTCAAAATATGCCAGATTGATTTCCACTTCTAAGTATACTTTTATAGTCGAATTTACGTAACCACTTCATGGAAAATTCATCATTTTTGGTAGTAGATGACCAGTCAATTTCTATCCAGCAAGCAGTAAAATATTTGCAAGCCTCTGGAAAACTGGGACAGTTTATGGGCGACATTCTCCGCCAGCACGTCATTGAGCAAGAAGTCCAAACAAGAGAAGATATTGACATCAGTCCGGGTTTAACTGAACAGACAATCATTGACTTTCGCCTCAAAAACCAACTCACTGACCCCCAAAGTTTCCAAGAATGGCTCAAAAATAATGGTACAGATTACGCTACCTTCCACTCATCAGTAGCTTTAGGCTTCAAATTAGAAAAACTTAAAGCTGTACTCACACAAGCAAAACTCCAAGAATATTTTATTGAACGTAAAATTTATCTAGACCGGGTAGTACTTTCTCGGATAATAGTTGATAATCAAGAACTCGGTGAGGAACTGCAAATCCAAATCGAAGAGGGAGCAAGTTTTGAGCAACTGGCAAGAGAATATTCACTTGCAGATGACAAAATAGTCAGCGGCATGATGGGACCAGTAAGTAGGGGAACAATGCCCGATATACTAAGAGCGGCTGTTGATGTGGCAAAGCCTGGACAATTGGTAGGACCGATAGAACTTGAAGGACGTTATGGTTTGTTTCGAGTAGAACAATTTCTTCCCGCGTCTTTAGAAGATACTCAACTAAAGCAAGCACTACAAAATGAGTTGTTTGAGAAATGGCTAGCAGAGAAAATTCAAAAGCTGACAGTGAAGCTGCAAGTGAGCTAAAACTTGTGGAAAATGAATCTTTAAGAATAGGTGTGCTAGCAACTTTACCTTGGAATCAACCGCCTTTAAGCTGGCTGAATCCCGAACAACAATCTCAATTGCAAAATCAGTCCCAAACCCGTCGGTACAAGCTAGGAGAAAAAATCTGGTCAAAGCAAGAAGGAATTTATCAGTTTTTTATTGTTTCTGGTAAAGTCCGCTTGCGTGAAGAAGATGTCGGTACACCGTTAGCAACTTTAGAGGCAGGGGATTGGTTTGGTGAGTTGCACTCATCCTCTGTAGATTTTAAAGCAGTAGCGGCGAGTAAAGAAGTAGTAGTAGTTCGCTGGGATAAAGCACTTTGGGCAGAATTTTCCACAGCACAAATTGAGCAGTTCTTTTGCGGTGATGAGGACCAGAGGACCAGAGGGGGAGAGGGGAAGAGGGGG
>CASBQC010000185.1 GCA_949127805.1 Nostocales cyanobacterium PMM_0081 | reverse complement strand
GAATTATTCTTTTTGTCTCCTTGTCTCCTTGTCTCCTTGTCTCCCTTGTCTCCTTGTCTCCTTGTCTCCATTCCCCATCTTTTTCATCCCCGACTGGTAGACACGGATTCTTTTGTATTGGGTTTCTTCTTGGATTTGATTGACTTGGAGGGAGGTTTTTCGACTTTTAGCTTGGGAGGACGACAGCGATCGCAATACAACGGCTGTGATGGAAAGCAAGTGCGTTCAACCACCAGATTGCACTCTTTGCATACAAAGCGATAAACTTTTTGCTTAATCACACGAACGTGAGCCTTGACAAAAACTTCCTTAGATTCCACCGATTTGTTCCTTTCACTGAATAATAGTTTTATGTCTGAGTTGTCTGAGATTCTGAGTTTACTGGAAGCAGAGCGCGATCGCTACGTCTTAGAAGTAGCTGACTTAGAACGTCGTCTATCATTAGTCCGCAAGCAGATTACTACTCTAGAAGCTCTAATATCAGGGTACGCCCTAGAAGAGCAGATTTATCAACCTCAAAGACGCATATCTGATTCACCCTCTAGTACAGCTGTGCTCTTGAATAGTCAAGATGAAATTGAGGACTCCGGAATTGAGCACTCGGAACAGACAGCTTCTCAACTAGTTGATTCTACCGCTCCTGTAGAAAAAGAACCGGATATTTCCGACATTCCCAAACTTAGCATTGCCAGAAAACCAGGAACTTTACCTTTACTAGAACAATTCCAAGATTACTCGATTCAGAATGCCATATTGATTTTGATGCGTCACCGACCGGAACTGCATTTTCACGTCGATGCAATTGTCCGCGACTTATACGGTGATCAATTAACGTCGTCACAGTTTAAAACGGCAAAAACCAACGTGAGTAAAATGCTATCCACAGGTGTGCAAATGGGTTTATGGTATCGGGTGTTTCGTGCCTTGGGTGTGTACACCTTGCATTATGAAAAAGGAGTGACAACCAAATCTATTGGGAAATAAGGTTGGGAACGTGGGAGATTGCGAGCTTGGGAACGTATCAAAGCTTGATTAATGAGTCTTTTGTAATCGTCAACAGATATCTGAACTGCGTTAATAAGTCGTATCGCATCCAGGATATACTCGTCCAATCCTTGCACAGCCTCGCCGCGAATCCAATTCCTTCCATAGCAAGATTGCCAATTTACTGTTTATATGAGCAAAATACTATGTTTGCTGATTGTAGGCAAGAACTTTCTTTTCTAATCCAGTGTCGGTAATCTTGTTAAGATTGAGTAATATTACATGCAAACTCAAGATAGGGTAACAGTCAATCAAGTAGCTGAAGCGATCGCCAAAAGCCAAAATCATCTTCTCTCAATTCAAAATCCCGCAGGTTACTGGTGGGCAGAGTTAGAATCTAATGTCACTATCACCGCTGAAGTTGTCCTTCTACATAAAATTTGGGGGACAGACTCTCAAAGACCTTTACATAAAGTCGAAACCTACCTGCGTTCTCAACAACGACAACATGGTGGCTGGGAACTCTTCTACGGTGATGGCGGAGAACTCAGCGTTTCGGTAGAAGCTTACATGGCGCTGAAGCTGCTAGGAGTCTCTGCAAGCGATCCGGCAATGCTGCGGGGGCGAGATTTTATTTTACAACGCGGCGGCATCACTAAAACTCGCATCTTTACAAAGTTTCATTTAGCGCTGATAGGGTGCTACAACTGGCGGGGTCTTCCCTCGATTCCACCGGCAATTATGCTTCTGCCTGATGCTTTCCCATTTAATATTTATGAACTGTCGAGTTGGGCAAGGTCAAGCACTGTCCCTTTATTAATTGTCTTTGATGATAAGCCGATTTATCAAATTGATTCAGCTATCACTTTAAATGAGTTGTATGTTGAAGGTGCAGATATCCAATTTGAATTACCTCGCAATGGCGATTGGACAGATTTATTCATCACCTTGGATAATGCTTTCAAGTTAGCAGAAAGCTTGAATTTAATGCCTTTGCGAGAAGAAGGTATTAAAGCCGCAGAAAAATGGATTTTAGAAAGACAAGAAGCAACCGGCGATTGGGGCGGAATTATTCCAGCAATGCTAAACTCAATGTTAGCTTTGAAGTCGCTCAATTACGATGTTAACGATCCGATTGTCGTTAGAGGTTTGCAAGCAATTGATAATTTTGCGATTGAAACTGAAGATTCCTACCGAATACAACCTTGTGTTTCTCCTGTTTGGGATACAGCTTGGGCAATGCGTGCTTTAAGAGAATCTGGTTTAGCAGCAGATGATCCGGCAGTAGTTAAAGCTGGAGAATTCTTGTTAGACAAGCAGATTTTGGATTACGGTGATTGGGCAGTTAAAAATCATCAAGGTAAACCAGGTGCTTGGGCATTTGAGTTTGAAAATCGCTTTTATCCAGATGTAGACGATTCTGCTGTGGTTGTCATGGCGTTGCAGATAGCGAAACTACCTAATGAACAATTAAAGCAGCAAGCGATCGCCCGCGCTATTAATTGGATTGCTTCGATGCAATGTCAAGCCGGTGGTTGGGCAGCATTCGATCTCAACAACAATCAAGAATGGCTTAATTTAGTGCCTTATGGTGACTTGAAAGCGATGATCGATCCAAACACCGCTGATGTCACTGCCAGAGTATTAGAAATGCTGGGGGAATGTAAACAGTCGATTGATACTCAAAGCTTAGAGAAAGCGCTTTTTTATCTCATCAACGAACAAGAAACCGATGGTTCCTGGTTTGGTCGTTGGGGAGTAAACTACATTTATGGAACTAGTGGTGTACTTTCCGCTCTTGCTTTAATTGCACCGCAGACTCACAAAAACAGTATCGAACGCGGTGCAACTTGGTTACTCGGATGTCAAAACCCTGATGGTGGTTGGGGTGAAACTTGTCGCAGTTACAACGATCCCAGCCTGAAAGGAAAAGGAAAAAGTACAGCATCCCAAACCGCTTGGGCAATAATAGGGTTGATTGCAGCTGGTGAAGCGATCGCAATAATAGACCTGCCCGCAATTGAAAAAGGAATTAACTACCTTTTAGCGACTCAACAATCAGATGGTACTTGGGAAGAATCCGAATTTACAGGTACTGGCTTTCCCTGTCACTTTTACCTGAAATACCACCTTTATCAACAATATTTTCCTTTAATAGCTTTAGCCCGGTATCAAAATCTCTAGTGTTTGATACTTTCGTAGTGAGGGCTTTAGCCGCTCATTACACATACTGTAAAGACCTTCTGTGTGGGTGTAAAGACGTTCCGGCGGAACGTCTCTACGACGGTTACGATGTTTTTATTACTGTTAATTAAACGGACATGATATCATCTAAACGCTCCTTTTTCGGGCGTTACCTATTTTATAAATAACTATGAAAAAAACCAAAGCTTTTACCAGTGCTGGAAAACTCACAGCACTTTTATTCTTAATAACTATATTCCTCACGCCTTTTGTAATAGTAAATGCTGGACAACGCGGCGTATTAATGCAATTTGGTGAAGTGCAAGACACAATACTAGGAGAAGGAATTCACGTAATTATTCCTGTAGTTAATACTGTCCAAAAATTGAGTGTTCGAGTCCAAAAACAGCAACTTTCCGCAGAAGCATCCTCAAGAGATTTACAAGATGTTTTCACCGATGTAGCGTTAAATTGGCATATTATCCCAGAAGAAGTAAATGCCATTTTTCAACAAATTGGAGATGAAAAAACTGTTATAGAGCGGATTATAAATCCAGCGGTTGAAGAACTACTCAAAGCCGTTATAGCAAAGTATACTGCTGAAGAAGTTATCACAAAAAGGGGGGAAGTAAAAGCAGGACTTGACGATGCACTAACCACACGCTTAATTAAATATCATATTGGAGTTGATGATATTTCTCTAGTGCATGTCCACTTTTCAGCGCAATTTAGCCTAGCAGTGGAAGCAAAACAAATTGCCGAACAAGAAGCAAAACAGGCAGAATTTATCGCGCTGAAAGCATCAAAACAAGCTCAGGCAAAAGTGAATCTTTCTAAAGGAGAGGTTGAAGCGAACAGTTTGCTTCGTGAAACTTTGACTTCTCAAATACTGCAACGTCAAGCAATAGAAAAATGGGATGGCAAGTTGCCATTAATTATTGGTAAGGACGTTCCCAAATTTTTAAATTTGAGAGATTTGGTAGATGTTAATAACAATAATAAAAATTGATGGTTAGTTGTTAGTTGTTAACAACTAACTACTTTTCATTAACCATTAGAGAATAAAACGGGAGTATCAAGAATCTTAAACTGAATTAAGAGGATAATCACTAGAGTAAAGACTGTTGAGGAAACTAAACCCGTGAATAACTCTTTTTTCCGGTTACGTTCTTTATGCTCGTTTTGAAAAACATCTACAGACCCTAATTGCATTAAGAGAATTCCGACAACGTTAGATAGCCAGTAGCCGATAATTGAACAAGGTATAAGTAACTTTGGGGAAAATAAACTACACATATACCCAAAACCGTAAGCGATTGGCAGATTGAATAATAAATCATTCCACCAACATAATGGCGATAGTAAATATCCAAGTACTAAAAAGAATCCCCCTCGGAGTTTTTTCCAAATATCTGGTTTGATGACCTCATTCGCGGTTTGTGATGATTCGTCAGAGGTGGTTTGTCCGGCTACGCTCAATTGAGTGACTTGTTGGATGGTTGCCATATTATTGCATAAATCCTATCGGCTTACCGTAGTTTATATAAAAACGCCGAAAAAGTCTACTCTACCAATAGAAAGATATCTATGCAGTTAAAGGCGATGTCGGGACGACAACGCTCCGCGATCGCCACCAGCAATGGAATTCAAAAATAGCGCTCTTTTGCTTCGTAGTGAGCGGTTTACCGCTCGTCCCTGAGGATTTTAACCGCTGAAGCGGTTACTACTTAAGGAGCGTAGTGAACGGTTTACCGCTCGTCGCTTGTTATTAGTATTAGTAATAAGCACTTATCAGGCTGTAAGTTAGAGCCGCTAAGACGAACAAATTCACAATAATGTAAATCAATTCACGTCGGCAAACAAAAGCAAAAAGGGAAACTATCACACGAACTATGGGAATCGCAATTAATAGCAGCAGTCCAAGTTGAATAATCCCACGACTGCTACCTGAAAAAGCAGCTTCTACCACACCTCTAGGAGAGCAAAATTCAGGTGGGGTTCCGCTAAAAAACTGATATCCAGCAGGTTCAGCACCGTGGCGAATTAAATATAGAATACCGCCTAGTAAAACTACAGCGCTAGCAATGAAAACGCCATATTTGAGAATATTGCTAAGTAGATTTTCTAGTTGCTGCTCACTTAATGTTTTCGTGATGCTATTACTATCAATATCACCAGTTATTTTGTTAGCGCGTTCTGTTAACTCTTGAATATCAGAATCTGGTTCTGAGTGCAAAGGTAGTGCAACTACTTCAACCTTTGACTGCACCGATGATTTCCATTCCCAGCCCGACGAATTAAATTTATACATTTTACAGCCCCCCTAATAGACTGTTGTAGACCATCTTCAAAGCCATTACCACCAGCACAAGGCTGAAGATAATTCGCAAAATCTGCGTTTTAGCACCTATTAATACTCTTGCACCCAAAAAAGCACCAGGCAATACCCCCAACATCACCGGCATTGATAATCCCGGCTCGATGTAACCCCGTGCTAAGTAAACCCCTGCTGATGCAGCTGCTGTCACACCGATCATAAAATTGCTGGTAGTGGTAGAAACTTTGAAGGGTAGACGCATAGCTTGATCCATCGCTAATACTTTGAATCCTCCCGAACCAATGCCAAGTAAACCAGAAAGAACTCCAGCTCCTAACATAATGCTAAACCCAGCTGGCACAGATTGAACTTGATAAGACATCAATCCATCAGGAGTTGGGTAAGTACCATTGAGTTTCAGATAGTCTGCCAGAAAGTCAGTTGACTCAGTTTCGAGATTTTCTGGTCTAGGTCGTTGTGAAAGGTATGCTGAATAAATTAAAACGATCGCTAGCACAATCGTCAGCGCTTTGACAGAAATAAAACTAGCAATTAAAGCACCAACTATCGCACCAATTGTTGTTGCCACCTCCAGAAACATTCCCAAGCGTAAATTCGTATAGCCTTTTTTTATATAAGTACATGCTGCACCGGAAGAAGTGGCAATTACAGACACCAGTGAAGCACCAACAGCGTAGCGGATATCAACGCCAAACATTGAAGTTAATAAAGGAACAATTACTACTCCACCCCCCAACCCAGTCAGCGCACCCAGAAAACCAGCGATAAATGACCCTATCCAAACTAGTAAAGAAAATTCTAGGATATTCAAATTTTATTTTCCCCTGTTTTTATATGTATATAACAAGACCGAAATAGTTTTTTATGCTTTCTTTAAATTTAAATGGCAGGCGGGTGAAAACAAAGTATTATTGGGCACAAAAAATGATTTTTTTGTCACTTTCTGCGCCAGCCGATGATTTTTGTGGGCAATGGTCACAAAAAAAGCTAGATTTCGCCATTAAATAAGTTTAGTAGAGTCAACGTACCACTATCTACCATGATAAAAGCACCTAGTCCGATTAGCACAAAAGGCATAAACTTATTGCCGTAGCGAGTTAGAACATCTGCGATCGCTTTGTTGTGGGTTAATTTATATGCCGCATAACACAACACTCCTACCAACAGAAAAAATACGCCTAGAATTACCAGCAGACTTTCCCCGGTACTGCTAGCAAACAAAGGCAGATAGATGCTAATGTTGTCAGTACCATTAGCAACTGTGACGCCTGCCACACTGTAAACTTGCAGATTAATTAACTTGGCAAGAAACGAGTTGTTATGCGCTGTTTCTCCTTCCTCTTCCTCCGCTGCATCTTCAAAATTGAGCAAGCATTTGATACCGATTAGTATTGGCAGTAAGCCAAATAGTCCAATCAAAGGACGCGGTACAATTAAACCGCCAAAAAAACCGGGAATACTCAGGATTATTAGCGTTGCAAAGCCTATATACTGACCTGCAATGATATGCCAACGACGGAATGTACCATTCACTTGTGAAAAAAACAGCGTTAGAAGAATCATATCATCAATGTTGGTGGCACTGAAGGCTGTTACCCCTGTGAAGAGTGCAGTAACTAACTCGTTCATATTAATTTTTGATGTGTGAATGTAAGGAGTCAAAAGTTAAAAGTCTTATTTTACACTCCAAAACCTGGTACAAGTTGGAACGTTCCACTTTTAATTAGGATGGAGAGTCCCAAATAGATTAATACAAACGGAAAGATTTTCCGACCATAGCGAGCTAGAAGGGGAGCCATGAGCGGATTACGAGTCATGTAGTAAGAGAGGAAGCACCACACCCCAACAGTTAAATAGCAAACACACACAATGACCCCCAAACTATTGAGATTGCTACTAGCAAACAACGGTACGTAGATTCCAATGTTGTTTCCTCCATTTGCAATGGTGACAGCGGAAACGCGGTAGGTTTGGCGATCGCGTATAGTTGCCCATAGTGATTGATTACGGTGCTGAGGTTCATCAGAAGAGTTTAAAACTGACACAGTTTGCACCGATCCCTCTTCTTCTCGACTCATTAAATTACTGATCCCAATGGCAATCGGAAGGAAACCTAGCAATCCAATCCAGGCATCTGGAACAATTAAACCCCCGAAAAAACCAGGGAGACTAGCAAAAACTAATGCAGTAAATCCCAGAAATTCACCGAGAACAATATGCTTGGGACGAAAGGTACGATTGACTTTTCCGAAAAAGGCAGTCAAGTATAAATTGTCATCAAAGGTGGTTGCAAAAGCGGCAGAGATCCCAATAATTAATGTACTAATTAGCCAACTCATAATCGTTACTTACAATGATTAAATGCTGTTTTTCCTAATTTTTCTCTGCTTCTTGATGTGAGGATCAATCAGAAGCGGTGCGACTGGCAAATTGGTTGATGTTGATCCTGACAAAAACTAGTCCAATTAAACCAATCAGAAAACTTAGCCAGATGCTGTTGACAAATATAGGCAACGATTAAGCCGATGTTTGATGCTGAGATTTTCGTGGGTGTAATAACAGTGAAAGATTGAATTGGGACTTCTGGTAAATATTGAAAATCCGGCTTTAAGCCGTGTGTACTAGGTAGATGCAATTTGATTTTCCTTTTCCAAAAAATGTAGTGAAAAATTACGCATGTTTTGATTGCGTTACATGCCATTCATAGATAGATCCAAGGCAGAATCTTTTTTCTATTCAATTTCTGACTTTTACTTGGAATTCTTATAAATCTATCTAATCAATCATTTTTCGGGTGTTTTCTCTTTATCAAGACAAATTCATCCTACACCATAATCAAGAATTAGTAAAAAAAAATTAATTTTTTCCAATCTTCAACAATTTCCAAAAAATACCCAGAGTGGGAATTTTCAGTTTGGTGTAGACTCTGAGGGAATATGCCAGAGGCAAAAGGTTTCTGTAGTAGGAGAGCTGTGCGTTGAGGGCTTCGGGAGAGGAGATGCCGTTCCTGAAGACTTTCACCTCCAATTCGCTGAGACGGGACCCTTCCGTGAGGATGCCGCTCCTGCGAGAAGTGAAGGCCTTGGCTATGAAGTCATAGTTGTTCTTGGAGAGGATGTACTCGGGG
>CASBQC010000184.1 GCA_949127805.1 Nostocales cyanobacterium PMM_0081 | reverse complement strand
CCCCACCTCAGTCTTCTTATACCCCTCTATCCCTTCCGTGTCATCCTGTAATCCCTTTAATCCGTGATTCCGACTTTTTTTCACCACACCAACCCCATCCGCTTCAAATGCCCCTCAACCTTAGCCGTCAACTCGTCAACTGTAGCAAAGGCGTATCATACCGTTCCGCCAACTCCTTAATCCTCTGTGTCAATCATTCAAAAATCTTAATTAAGCCTTTTTATTTCTAATCCGCTTAAGGTCTTCCCAAAACTCTTCTCTTGTTACTTTATCTAAAGTTTCCTTTCTTTCTTGTGTATAGTCACCGCTTCCCCATCCAGCTTGTTGTAAAAAGCGAATAGCATCTACTTGACCCAAATTTTCTACTAAAACTTGATAACCTTTTTTTCTCAACTCAATTGGTGTCATCATTTATTTATCCTCTTAATTCAAATAAGTATTCATTAACCAACTTACAGGATTATCCACAGATATTTTTAACAAACCTTGATGCCGTACCGAATTCTTCAGTAACCGATCATCAGTAGAGAGTAAAATATCTGCCTGAGCAACTTCTGCACAAGCAATATGAAAAGAATCATAAAGACCAAAACCTAAATTCTCCAATTGCTGCGAGCGAACATCCACCTCTTCATCTATGTTGATAGTAATCACAGCAAATTCCAATAATTTTAATATATTCTCTAGTTTGTCGAGATTACGCATTTTCTCTAATTCCACCGTGATAGGTTCGCTAGTAATAAGTCGCCATTGTCTAGCGCGAATGCGCTCCATAATGCTAAGAATAGCTTCCCCTTCTAAACGAATTCTCTCTTGTGTCCAGTCATCAAAAGGACGATTGAGACAACAAACATCAAGATAAATTTTATAGTTTACTTCCTGTTTATCCATTACCACACCAACCCCATCCGCTTCAAATGCCCCTCAACCTTAGCCGTCAACTCCTCAACTCTACTCGTCAACTGCGGCAAAGGCGTATCATATCGTTCAGCCAACTCCTGAATTCGCTGCGTCAACCGTTGCGAAATCCGATCCATCTCCGAAGCGATCGCCTGTCGCAATGTCGGCATCCACTTATCATCTACCACCAGCATTTTAATCTCGTCCTCCGTTAAATCCCCGTATTTTGTTAACACACAATTATCCAGAAATTGAGTCAATACTTTAATTTCTTTACTAATTTCCGCCTCTTGCTCAATCAGCTTTAAATAAGCCTTTAACACCTTTAACTCATCCGCAAATGTTGGATCATTCTTAATCGCCTTGATGCGATCGTTCACATTCGCTTTAGTAATTTTCCCACTGTCGTTAGTGGCTTCTTCCAGCAATCCCTCCTCACCACCATATTCTTCTTGCAGTTCTTCCTGCTGGCGGACAATTTCATCCTTTTTCGTTTCCAAACTTGCGATCGCAGCTTGTTCCGCTTGAAAATAGCGGTTAATCATCAACTCCTTGGGAATCAGTTCGCAGACATAATCCGTAGCTACGCCTTTTTTATTCGTTACCGCCGTCAGTTGTGCCTTCCAGCCATCTTCTACCAAAATATAAACATCATCCTTCATGCTCTCCACCCAATATGTCATTAGGTGCTGATAAACATCATATTTATCAATCAGGTTTTTACCCGTAAACCCTTGTAGCAAGTCTTCCGAGAGCGCGTGAATAATCACCTTGGGCTTATCTCCCGCCTGGATTGCTTTCAGCAAAGGCGTGTGTTTCGCTTGCCACGTTTCAAACACCACTTGAATTTCTTCCCCATAGCTGATAAATTCAGGATGGGCAAAAATACAAGCTTTAACCTCAGTCCCTGGAATTTTGAGCATTAGGTATCCTGGGCGATCGGCTGCCTCAAATAATTCCTGTTGCAGCGTCGGGTAAACCTGCCAGTAATCGCTCAAAGCCTCAATATCTCGCTTGGGTATTCCCCCCAACAGATGCGCCTCAATATCCTGAATATCTTCCTCTTCTTGACTGTCGATATAGCGCGGGATATTCAGGTTGTACTCATGCCCCTCAATTTCCTGAATGGGAACCATCCGCGAATACTTTGCCACTTCCAGCTGCTTGTTGAAGACATCAACAATCTTATGAATATCCTGATCTCGCAGGCGGTTTTTATTGCCGTCTTTAACAAACCCTTTGCTAGCATCAATCATAAAAATGCCTTGGCGATTCTCGGCATCTTCTTTGTCTAAGACAATTATGCAGGCTGGAATCCCTGTCCCAAAAAACAGGTTTGGCGGTAGCCCAATAATCCCCTTAATTATTCCCTTGCTAATCAAATTTTTCCGAATTTCCGCCTCCGCATTTCCCCGAAACAGCACCCCATGCGGCAGAATAATCGCCCCTTTGCCGTTGCTTTTTAGAGAGCGAACCATGTGCAGCAAAAAGGCATAGTCTCCATTTTTAGCCGGAGGGATGCCATAATTATCAAACCGTTTAAATTCGTCCTTGGTTGGATTAAGTCCATTACTCCAAGCCTTCGACGAAAAGGGAGGATTAGCTACAGCAAAATCAAAAGTTTTGAGACTACCATCCAAATTTTTGAAGTAGGGACTTGATAAAGTATTGTCCTGCCAAATCTCGGCAGTATCGTGTCCGTGCAGGATCATGTTCATCCGAGCCAAGGCGCGGGTAGCGTTGTCCATCTCCTGCCCGTAGATAGTTAAGCCCCGTTCTGCTTCATCCGCCGACTTTAACAATAGAGCTGAGGATATATCGTATATCAGGAATTCTCAAATTGTCTTATTTGTAACGAGTAGATATTATTGCGGCGGATTCTGCTGCTTTTCCCGCTCCTCAACTGCCTTGCTAACAATCCGCACAACAAGATTACTGATGGGACGGTCTTCTTGTTCTGCCCATCTCACCAAAGCCTCGTGGATATCTTTGGGGAAATATATCGAAGTTTGTACGCGATCGCTCTGGCTCATCAATTCTAAAAGGATTTGTCGCCAATCCATCATAGCCTCACAACCTTGTTACAAGGCTCAATAATGTTTAACAATGTGCTGCAATGTTTTTATGGTAGATTGAAAACAATCAAATTTTTTATGGCGATCGTGTCAAGTGGCTTTAAAGCTACTCTTGTAATTCAAGAGCCTAGCGAAGTGCTGTAATCTATTAAATTAGAAAACATATATTTGTCCGAGCTTTACAGGCTGATTTTGGACAATAATTCTTTAAAACTGATTTGATTGCTGAAAGCCAGGGAAATACGTAACTTATGTCTCGGAATTTCGTAAAATTGGACAATAATTCTTTAAAACTGACAATAATTATTTAATGGACAAATGGAGAATAGGGAACTCGAATCCCTGACCTCTGCGGTGCGATCGCAGCACTCTACCAACTGAGCTAATTCCCCAAGTTGTTCGGTGTTAGTTGATACTTTTTGGTTGAATTTTTTACTAACAACTAACAAATATCTACTAACAACTATCTATTCTAGCATTTCCCTGGGCTATTATTAACAATTAACATGGGAAAAGACTTCTTCTATTCGTTCTAGCTCCAAATCAGTTAAATAATCTACAGTCCAGTTGCAGCAACGTTGCAGCATGTGAAATGGGTAAGTATTTGCTACACCTAATACTTGCATCCCGGCATTTTTTCCCGCTTGTATGCCTGCTAAAGTATCTTCTATGACCAAACACTCACAAGCTTGAAGATTTAAATCGGTATATTCCTGATTCAAGCGTTCCACTGCCAATAAATAAGCATTACTGTCTGGTTTAGTAGTGGTGATGTCATCACCCGCTACTATAACTTTAAAGTATTCGGCGAGTTTAGCGCGTTCGAGTACCAAGGAGATTTCTTTGCGGATAGTATCACTGACTAATGCTAATTTCAGATTACGCGATCGCACCTGAAATATTAAGTCATCTAAACCCGCATACAAAGGCAGTTTTTCTACTTTCTCTAGTTCGAGCGCATACATCGCTGCTTTGCGGTTTAGCAACACAGTTAAATAATCTTCACTTACGACTCTACCACGGCTTGCCAACAACTCACGCACACAAGAGCGATCGCTGCGTCCCAAACAAACTTGGTTTAACTCACCCTTTTTCAGGGTAAGATTTTCCTCAATCAAAATTTGCTTAATCAGTTGTTCGTGAATTGAGTCGTCATTAATGATAACGCCATTAAAATCAAATAAAACTGCCTTTAAACTCATGCCTTTGTGCCAAACGCTGGAGATCCAAAGTCCTCCAAATCATCATTATCTGTCGCCCTGGCGTACTGCCCAACGCTTTTTTTGATTGTATTTTCATGCCAAATCGGTTTCACGCCACTACTCACCTGATTTATCCACCAAACATCTTGGGTTTGCACTGCTGCAAATCCTGCCGCACCCATACTCGCATCCACACTACCAGCAGCATAGTCACGAATATATGGCTCTTCAAAAACATCATTCAGCCATTCTAACTGACGCAGGGTACTTTGATTACCATCCAAAATCAATACTTGTCCACCCTCAACCAGCAAGCGGAAGCTTTCATGGAGAATTGCTTGGGCTACTGTTGGGGGTGTTTCGTGAAATAGCAAAGAAGCTGTCACCAAGTCAAAAGAAGCATCCTTAAAGGCTGTTTTTTCAGCATTCCCATGTCGCCAAGTTATATCCAAACCAGCACTTTGCGCTTTGTGTTCTGCCCTTACCAGCATATAAGGCGATAAATCCAAACCAATAACTTGAGCTTGGGGGAAAGCCTGCTTTAACATCAACGTTGTAGAACCTGTACCGCAGCCTAAATCCAGGATGCGTCGCGGTTGTACTTTCACAGCATCAATCAAAGCTTGACGCACCCAGGTTTCGTTAGGTGGCACAACGTATTGAGTAATCGGATCGTAGGAAACCGCTGCACCAAAGTTGAGATATCCGCCCTCAATGCCGTGGAAATTTTGGCTACTGTAGTACGAGGGAATTGTTACATCATCTCGTCGAAAGCTGCCGCTCTCTTTTTCCCAGTCTACACTTTCAGCATAACGCCGCAAAGATTGCTCATCAATTAAAAGGCGTACTACAGGCGATAAAAAACGTTCCCAAATTGTATCTTGACGTGCCATAAAATTTTATCAGATTTATGTACCTTTTGTAATTATTGTCATTTTCTTGACAAATTTTAATACATTCTCGAAAAATCTGGTATTTGTTCAGGCGATCGCCTGGATTTTTGTAATAAATATGTTACAGTAAGAATACAAGCTTGTTCTCTCAGAGTAGTTAATTAGCTTCACGAAAATTAAACTGTTACAACTGGGTAATGGGTAATGGGGAAGAAAGTTTTATGTTCCCATTACCAATTTTCAATTCCCAATTCCTAAAATCCAAAATAAACATTATGCCCTACGAAAACTTAGAAATATCCACGCGATCGCCCGTTTTATCTTGGGCTAATCACCCCTTAAAATCAGACGAAATTAAAATGGCGAAAAATGTAGCATCGCTGCCATTTGTATTTAAACATGTTGCCTTGATGCCAGATGTTCACTTAGGTAAAGGAGCCTTAGTTGGTTCTGTAATAGCCACAAAAGAAGCAATTATTCCGGCTGCTGTCGGTGTAGATATTGGTTGCTTCGTGGGAAATACTTTGATTCCTCTAATGGATGGTAAATCATATCCTATCAAAGATTTAGCGGCTCGAAGCGAAGAGTTTATAGTTTATGCCTGTAGTTCTAGCGGAAGAATTGTAGCAGCGAAAGCAACTGCAAAACTTACCAGAAAAAATAGCGCACTGGTGAAAGTGATTTTGGATAACGGTGAGGAAATTATCTGCACCCCGGATCACCAATTCATGCTGCGGGATGGAAGCTATGAGGAAGCACAAAATCTTCAACCTGAGACATCTTTAATGCCCTTCTATTCAAAAGTAGATAAAGATGGCTATACCTTAATTGCTCAACCTTATTCCGGTAAATGGCAAAAAGCCCACTGGATTATTGCTAGATCGGGGTTACTCGGAAAAGTTGAGAAATTTTCTTTCTCAAAAACTGTAATTCATCACCGGAACTTTAATGAATCAGATAATCGACCAGAGAACGTTGAATTTATGGGCAATTGTGATCATTCTGCTTATCATCGTAATTTAGCCGAACGTAACCAACACTGGCAATCCCCAGAATTTGAAGAAAAACGAGTTGCTGCACTTGCCAAAAAAGCCCAAACGACCGAAGGATATCAATATTACGCCCAAAGAGGGACTAAAAACATCCTTGGGTACATGCAGCAACAGCCAGAACATTTTCAACAAGCAGTTGCTGACAATGCTATACGTGGAAAGCAATATTTGTTAGCTTACAACCAAAGTGAAAAAGGCAAAGCAAAATCCAAAGAAATTGCTAACAGATATTACACTTGTGAAATTTGTGGTACGGAAGTTAAAACTCCAATTGGACTCCACAACCACCGCAGGAAAGAACATCAGTGCAATCACAAAATTGTCGCAGTGCTGACTCTAAACTACACTGAAGATGTTTACTGTCTAACAGTGCCGGAGTACCACAATTTTGCCTTGAAAGCAGGTGTTTTTGTTCACAACTGCGGTATGATGGCAATCAAAACACCATTTAAAGGTGAACAACTCGAAGGCAAACTGAAGAAAATTCGCTTGGATATTGAAGCTGCAATTCCAACTGGATTCAACGAAAATAAAGACGTGGAAAAATCCGTTACGAACTGGCAACGCTGGAGTGATTTTAAAGACTTGCATCGCGGGGTGCAAGACTTGGAAGGAAAAGCTATGCGACAGTTAGGTTCTCTTGGAGGGGGTGAAGAATTGCCCCTTACTGTAGTAATACAGTAATCAAAACTCGTCCAAATCGGTGAAGGCTGAGATTGCTAATACCGAGGGAAGCGGTAAAACGCCCCGTAGAGAGCAGAGGGACTTGGGCATCCTAATTAATTAGGATGAAGGTGTGCTCCGAACTATACCGAAAACGAAGGTATAGAACCAAGCAGAAATGTCTTGGTCGATTGCAACTTTTATCTGTGATATTGTGGAGTAATGGAAACCACAAATATCAACCTCGAAAATCCCAGTTACGCTTACTTATTTGGCTTTATTCAAACTGATGGTCATCTGTACAATCACACTCGTAATCGAGGAAAGTTAAGTATAGAAATCAGCAAGCGAGATGAGGAGATATTGTGGGCATTCAAGAGTCTGATACCGTTTAATTCTTTTATTACTGAGCGTGTACGTAAAACTAACTTTAGTAGTAATTACACATCAGTTATTTGGAGAGTTTACGATAAACGATTTCGAGATTATCTTGAATCATGGGGTTTACCAAGTGGTAGTAAGTCAGATTTAATCAAAGCGCCTAGTTGTAAATTCTCTAAAATCGATTACTTTAGAGGTCTAATAGATGGGGATGGCTCACTAGGGCTTACCTCAAAAGGGTTTCCCTTTCTATCTCTGGTTACGTCTAGCTCACTTATTACTGTTGAGTATATAGAACTAATCAACCAGATTACGGGCAAAGCCAAGACCTCTAGTAGAAACGCTAGAGATGGGATTTACAACATAGCGGTTTACAAAGAAGACGCTCAAACTTTAGCAAGAAAATTATACTATGATGGTTGCCTAGCTTTGGCTAGAAAACTAATCAAGGCTAATGAAGTACTAAGTTGGAGTCGTCCTGCTGATATGAAGCGGGTGAACAACAGAAAATTTTGGACACCTGAAGAAGATCAGTTCATTACTACCAATTCGGTTGAGTGTTCGATGAAAGTGTTAGGTAGAAGTCGAAACAGTATTGAACTTAGACTGTGGAGACTTAGCAAACTTAACAAGCAATTAGTAACAAATTGAATCACTTCATCGAGGTTTGCCTCGATACAGAGAATCAAGTTTGGCTGATGCTGCATTCTGGTTCCCGCAACATTGGCAATAATCTCGCGCAGTGCCACATTCATACTGCCAAAGAATTAGCAAAAATGGCAGGTAATAACTTACCTGACCCAGATTTAGCTTATTTTGTCGCCGGAACGCCAGAATTTCAAGCATATTGGCATGATTTGCAGTGGTCGCAGGATTATGCACGTGTTAACCGCGATGTCATGATGGCACGTTTCAAGCGCATTGTCGAGAAACATTTAGCGGGTGGAAAGGCAATTAAACCTTTATTAGAGGTGAATTGCCATCACAATTACGCTGAAAAAGAAGTACATTTTGGCGAAGATGTGTATGTCACTCGTAAAGGTGCAGTCCGCGCACAAGAAGAAGACTACGGCATTATTCCCGGTTCAATGGGGGCAAAATCCTACATTGTTAAAGGTAAAGGTAATGCTCATAGCTTTTGTTCTTGCAGTCATGGAGCGGGTCGTTTGATGTCTCGAAAGAAGGCAAAAAATACTTATACACTCGATGATTTGATTGAGCAAACAAAGGGTGTAGAATGTCGCAAAGATACAGGTGTTTTAGATGAAATTCCTGGCGCTTATAAGCCGATAGAGGAAGTCATGAATCAACAAACAGACCTTGTAGAAGTAGTTGCTACTTTAAAGCAAGTTGTATGTGTGAAAGGATGAATTAAAGTAGGGTGGGCAATGCTCACCTTTTTTTTTAACGCAAAGGTGCGCTGAGTGAAGCGCGGAGGAGCGCAGAGAAATAAGAGGAGAATAAGTATGAGTAAGAAGTTATTTTGAGGTTGGCGATCGCACTTGTTTATCTAAGTTATCATTTTTACTAACAAAAAACTCGAAAGCATCCTCACCAGGTTTTTCTAGACAGATAGAATTAGCTTTATTATCTATGACATCAATCATGCAATACACAGTCCAGCATCCTTCGTAGCGGTTGCCGATTTTGTCAGTTTCTCCACCTGGTAAGAGCATATGGTTGTTATTCTCTGAATGTTGCCTGGTGTAAAGTTAGGGAAATCTACTGAGATGACATTACTATCCAAGATTGATATAAATATGATAGGGACTTCAAAGTCTAATCTTCATATTACGTATAGTAATATACTGTGATTCTTTATCAAAAAATAACATGTCAAGCAAATAAAATTTAGTATTTATACGTATGGAAGAAGAAATAAAATGACTTGGTTCTCTACTACACAGCAAAATCAATGACTTAGCTATTGTCTAATATTTTGAACTCCAAAGGAGGCGCAAAGCAGATTGACCCTTGATTTCTGGCAAGAAAATAACTTTCGACTTGAGCCTTGGGGGAATGATTACCAGCCCCCAATTGATATAGAAGAACTTCCGCAATCGGCTAGCGAGGTTGATGCAACTGTAGAAGAAGCTGACTGGAGTAAGTTTTGTAAACATCGCCAAGAGCCTGATTTACCCCAACGGCTAGTTTTTATTGATGGTCGTCGTCGCATTGATGCAGCCCTTGTTGGTGGTAGTGGAAATACGGTGAATTATGGAGTATTTGGTACTATCGCCGTGGGTGCAGTAGTGGTAGATAGAATCAGTCACACCGCCACATGTGCGAATTTGACCATCCGCCGCATTTTAGGATTTGGTGGCAATCGAGAGGCTCCAAAAACACATATTCCTTGCCCTTTTGGAAGCGGGGCGGAATTAGTCTACGAGGCAACCAAACCCTACTTAGAAAATAATCCAGAAATTCGCAAGATACTGGTTCAAAATGCGATGCTCAAAGCGGAGGAAATTTTGGCAAGCCAACAGTATGCTACGCAACCGGATACTTTAGTTATTCGTGATGGAGGACTGCCATATAATTCCCCAAATTCTACTTTGGGCTATGTGAAGACGATGCATAAAAATTATTTGAGTGAAAAACATGCAGCCCTATTGTGGGAATTAAAACCAGGAGAGCGATCGCCTATTTTTTTAATCAAAAAACAAAATCAACCTAACTGGAGTTGGTATCTCAAATCAGGCAATTTCCAAACTAACTCTCAACGGTTTGGATATCATGATTTACACGGAGTTGTGCGCTTAGAACTATCAAACGAAAATCCTCTGGAAACAGCCGTGCATATTGCCGATCAAAGCACATATTTAATTCCTGAATATGCCTCCCATCCTTATAAAGACCCCCGCGCACCGCAAAATCTCACCCCCGTTGGCGGACTCGAACGCGAACTGGGACGGCACATGGGAGATGCAAATCTCATTAAACGGCGCCTGCAACACTTTTTGGCATCTGTAGGAGTGATGTCATGACGACTCCCATCGGTTATGTCCTTGGGACCCAAGAAGCTACACCTTTAGAGTTTTGGGTTGCAGTATTACCCGGTCAAGTTTTACGACTTGATGATGTTATTGAAGTGCAAACTTATCGTCCAGATGGCGGTGGAATTGTTCGCTTTTATGGCATTGTAGATCATGTCCGCACACTATACGAAGGTACGCAGTTTGACACAGATACCTTCCTCGTGAAAAGTGGCAGTTTACCAGTGAATGTTTCTTACGCTGCACATATCCAAGTAACCCGAATTGAACCAGAAGAATACTTACCACCGCAACCAGGGGACACCGTAAATCTGGCGATTGGTGAAAATTTAAAATGTGCTTTGCACTTCGACGGAATGGAAAAATGCATCCCTGCGGGGATGATGCGACTAGGAAGCCCAGCTTATCTAAACTTTGAGTTTATCGATGGTACAAAGGGTGGACATATAAATATTTCTGGTGTATCGGGAGTTGCAACTAAAACATCTTACGCCTTATTCTTACTCCACGCAATTTTCAAATCTGCTGCTTTGGGTGCTTATCGTGCTAACACCAAAGCATTAATTTTTAATGTCAAAGGTGAAGATTTATTCTTCCTAGATAAATCCAACAATAAGCTTTCAGAAAACGATTTAGCTAAATATAAAATACTAGGAATACCCGCAGAACCGTTTCAAGATGTGCGTTTTTGTGCAGCACCTCGCAAAAATACTCCTGATGTAGACCCGCACTTAGACCAACGTGCTGAAAATATTTCAGTTTATCTATGGAGTATTAGGGAATTCTGTCGCGATCGCCTGTTTAGTTTTCTCTTTGCTGGGGATGATTTAGAAAGAAGTAATATCGGATTTTTGGTATCGATTGTTGAAGAAAAATTATCGCGATTAGCAGAAGAGAACGAGAGAAATGATAAAAGGGCTAATCGCAAACCAGGAGTGCATCTTGATGTCGAACCTTTTGGCAATGCAAATAAAACTAAGATACAAACCTTTAGGGATTTAATTGATTTTTTAGAAGATAAACTGGTAGAAAATGCAGACAATAGTTGGTTGGGAAGAAATGCACCTTCTACCGCAGAAGCTTTGATGCGTCGTTTGTGGGGAATTCGTGATGAAATTAGTCACTTAATTCGTGGGGATTTGTCACCAGAACAAATGGCGAAATATCAGCTTGACCCTCTTGCCGCAGCGCACCAACTTACTATTGTAGATATCAATAAATTAGGAGCAAAAGCACAAAAGTTTGTTGTTGGCGTTCTGTTACAAAGATTATTCTCAGAGAAAGAAAAACGGGGACAATATCCAGTAATTTTTATTGTCTTGGATGAGTTGAATAAATACGCACCTCGTGAAGGACGCAGCCCAATTAAAAACTTGCTTGTAGAGATTGCAGAACGCGGTCGGTCGTTAGGAATTATCTTGATTGGGGCACAACAAACAGCTTCCGAAGTTGAGCGTCGGGTTGTGGGACAAGCTGCAATTCGTGTCGTCGGAAGGCTTGATTCCGCAGAAGCCGAACGTCCAGAATATAACTTTCTCACAGGTGCTTGTCGCAAGCGATCGCTACTTTTGAAATCAGGCAGTATGTTTGTTCATCAACCAGAAGTTCCTGCCCCGATTCTTGTTAATTTTCCCTTTCCTCCCTATGCAACTCGTGAAAGTGAAGTTGCAATCAATCAAGACGAAAATGATGACATTGAATTTTAATCAGTAAATCCAAAATAAAAATGCGTTTAATCCATACATCTGACTGGCATTTAGGAAGAAAACTAAAAGGTGAAGATAGGACTCCGGAAATTGCGGCTGCACTTGAGGAAATGCTCAAGCAAGCTCAAGATTTAAATATCGATGCTGTATTAGTAGCAGGTGATATTTATGATGTCCCAAATCCACCAGCAGAAGCCGAACAAGTAGCCTATAATTTTTTCTCTAAACTCAAAGAAGCTAAAATTCCAGCCGTTATTATCGCTGGTAATCATGACTCAGCTTCTCGTTTTGATGGGATTGCTCAAATTCTCCCTTATCTTGGGGTTAAAGCGTTAGGTAGACCCCAAAAAGCCAATAAAGGGGGAGTTATTAATCTTGAGACTTCTAGCGGTAAATTGTGTGTAGCTGCAATGCCATTTGCCTCAGAACGCAGGTTGTTAAAATATGAAGATTTGTGGACAAAAGATGATTTAGAACAACGTCAGCATTACCGCGATCGCGTACAAAAGTTTCTAGCTGATTTAGCTACTGGTTTTAAAGATGATAGCGTCAACGTACTGATGGCACATATGACCCTTGAAGGTGCTAAACGTGCTTATTCAGAAGTTGATTATTATACGCGAGATAATTACATTCTCTCCGGACAAATGCTGCCAACTACAGCGCAGTATATTGCATTAGGTCACATTCACAAACCTCAACAAGTTCCCAATGCTGCCCCAACTTATTATTCGGGTTCTTTGATTCAAGTTGATTTTGGTGAAGCTGGAGAAGACAAAGGATTTAATTTGGTAGAAGTTGAACCTGGTCGTCCTGCTAAAGTTGAGTTTAAATTAATTCCGTGCCAGAAACCTTTAAAAGTTATTCGATGTAATGAAGCTGACTTAGAAGAAACCTTAGAAGAAAATCGAGAACATCCAGGATTTTTAAAAGTGGTTGTGGAACTAAACACACCAAAAATAGGGTTAGCTGAAATGGTACGGAAGGTTTGCAAGCAAGCATTAATAATTGAACCGAAATATCCAAAAGTTGAGCAACAAAAGCGTGTTGAATTTCAAGATGGTTCTCAATTTGATGCAGTAAAAGAGTTTGGTGAGTATTATTTGCGGCATCAAGGATTCACAACACCACCAGCAGTTTTAGCAGCATTTAAACAATTACACCAGGAGATGAGTGATGCGATCGCTTGAATTAGAACTTGAAGGTTTCACCAGTTTTCGCTCTCGTCAAAATCTGGATTTTTCCAATCTGGATTTATTCGCTATTACCGGACCAACAGGTGCAGGTAAAACCTCATTGCTTGATGCTATCACCTTTGCCCTCTATGGTCATGTGGCACGGTTTGGCAAAGATGCAAAAGCGAGCGAATTAGCAAGTCAAGGAAAGGATAATCTGAAAGTTAGTTTCCGCTTTTCGGTGCGAGGAGTAGAGTACAGAGTTACCCGCACTTGGCGCCAACGTCCTAAAACTGAAGAAAGTAAGGTGCTATTAGAGGGGTTAAATAATGGGGAGTGGGAAAAGTTAGAAACTAAAGACAGAGGGGTAAGCGATCGCATTAAGCAAATCTTAGGAATGGATTTTGACACCTTCACCCGTGTAATTTTATTACCACAAGGTAAGTTTGATGAATTTATCAAAGGTAATAAGGCTAAACGTCGCGAAATATTACGTGATTTAGCCGGGTTTGAAATCTTTGAAAAAATGCGGAAACAAGCTAACGAAAAAGCAACACTCTTTAAAAAAGAATGTGAAGTTTTAGAGCGTCAGCAAGCGGATTTACAGTTACCAAGTGAAGTTGAGTTTTCTGAGAAAGAACGAGAGTTAACAACTCTTGAGCAACAGCTACCTATCCTCAATGAAGAAGTATTAAAAGCTCAAAAAGCATTAGAACAAGCAGAAGAATTATTTAAGAATATAAGCCGTTTGGCTAGCTTAGAAGTAGAACTAAATCAAGTTCATACAAAAACTTCAGATATTTCAACATTGAAATTGAGGTTGCACCAAGCACAAACTGCTGACCAAATCAAAGATAATTATGCTTTAGGAAAATCTGGTAGAGAGAGGGATAAACAAGCTCAAGCTCGCGTTTTATCTGTACAACAGCATTTAACTCAAGCCAAGCAAGAATTGGAAAAGCAGAAAGTCAAGCTGGATGAAGTTATAGCCGCTCAACAAGCAAGAGAACCTCAACTAAAAGCAAGGGAGGAAGCTTTAAATTCTGCCAAAAATTATGATGAACAACGACAACAGCATCAAACCGAATTAGCAGGGAGAAAAGATAATCAAGTACAAAGAAAAAAGAATCTCGATTTGGCAGCACAAGCCTTAAATCATGCTCAAAATAAACTTCAAGAAGCTACACTACAGTTAAAAAAAGCTGAAGTTGCACTTCAACAATATTCCCCAGGAGGAATGCGCTTAGAGCAACTCAAAAAAGTTTCGCCATTATTAGTTAATTGGAAATTTCTAGAAGAGCAAACTCTAAAAAATCAGCATAAATTTGAAGAATCAACTTCAGAAAAACAAAAAGCTGAGAAAACTTATCAAAATGCAGTTGCAAAATTAGAACAAGCGAAATTGCAACTAAACAAGCAAGAAAAACTATTACAAGAAGCAGAAGAAGCTAATCAGGGAGTAATTCAAAATAATCACGCTGCTGCGTTGCGTCAAATTCTTCATGATGGTGATAACTGTCCCGTGTGTAATGGCACATATAGAGAAGAAGAATTATTATCTTTACCAGAAGTTTCTCTAATAGATACAACCGAACTTAGCCAGCAGAAAGCTTCCTTGGAACAAGCACAAAAAACTGCCGAAAAAGATGTGACTAAGGGGGAAGCTATATTAGCTAATTTCAAATACAAAGAGTTAGAGCATACTCAATATTTAGTATCTAACCAAGCTGAATTGGGTGAGTTCAAACAACAAATTAGCACGCTTGTACAAACAGAATCTTGGGAAGTCAATGCACTTCAGCAAGAATTGCAAACATTAGAAGAAAGCGATACTAAATATCATGAAACTTTAGTACAACAAAAAGATGCTACAGCACTACTGCGGGAAGCTGAACAAGCTTTGGAATCTACCAAAAAGGCTCATACTATAGCATCATCAGAATATAAATCTGCAACCCAAGAAGTAGAACGCTGGGAACAGCAATTACAGCAAGTTGAAATTAAACTTAATGAAATTACTGGAGGTAAATCCTATACACTTTTACAATCCGAGTTAGAAGCAGAAAATCTGGCATTAGAACAACAGCTACAAGAAGCTAACAAAGCTTACCAAGTAGTTGAGAAAAATCTAACTCAACGTACAACAGAAAACGAAGAAGCGAGTAAATCGGCTGAAGAGACACGTATCCAGAAAGAACAATTGCAAACAACTTGGGAAGTTGCACTTGTTAGTGCTGGATTTACTGAAGAAAGCTTTCTTTTATCCCAAGCAGAACCTCAACAACAAGCTAGTTGGAAGAAAGAAATTCAGGAATATACAAATACTAAAATTACGCTAGAAACTCAGGTTGATGAAGTTAAATCACTGGTTGGAACACGTACAACTGATGAATCAACAATCAATTCACTATCTAGCGCTAAGATTGACAGCGAGCAAAAATGCCAACAAGCACAAAATCAACGTGCTGATTTGAAAGCTTGGATACAAAATGCGGAATCGAACCGAAAACAATCTAAAAAATTAGAGGCAGATTTATCTGTTGTGAGACAAGAAGCAGGAACCTATTCGATTCTGGCTCTTAAACTCAGAAATGATGAATTTCAGGCTTATATCTTAGAACATCTGGAGATGGAATTAGTAACTCGTGCCACAAATGTTTTACAAGAACTAACAGATTCTCGCTACAGCCTAAAAATCCAAGACGGGGATTATTATGTTGAGGATAATTGGAATGGTGGTGAGTCAAGACGAGTGCAAACCCTCTCTGGTGGAGAAACTTTTGCTACTTCCCTATCAATGGCATTAGCACTCTCTGAAAAACTTTCTATGGGTGCAGAATTGGGTAGTTTGTTTTTAGATGAAGGGTTTGGGACTTTGGATGCTGAAACCCTTGAAACTATTTACCATATTCTAGAATCCTTGCGACAGCAAGACAGATTGATTGGAGTGATTACTCATGTTAAAGCACTGGGAGAGCGATTACCACAAGTAAAGGTTCATAAGTCGCCGGAAGGTTCTAGGATAGAAGTTGAGGCGTTTTGAGTCAATTTTTGGGATCAAAAATTTCACTAAAAACTAATGTAGAGACGTAGCACTGCTACGTCTCTACTTGATGTAATATTGTGTCGGATGAATCTAAATTACATTGTCAAAGATTGAGTATCAGTCTCAATTAACTTCGCTAAATCTCGCAAGAATGCAGCAGCATCAGCACCATAAATAATCCGGTGATCGCAAGTAATATTTACCTGCATTTGTTGTTTGACGCCAAACAAACCGTCTGCTGTAGCTACGACTTGCGGACTTGATGCACCGATCGCTAGAATTGAACCTTGTCCGGGTGGTAAAATTGCATCAAATTTATCTACACCAAACATCCCCAAGTTCGACACGGTAAATGTGCCGCTGTTGTATTCTTCTGGTTGCAGTTTTTTGACTCTCGCACGCTCTACCAAAGATTTCCAATTACGCGATAGAGAATATATATCTACCATATCTGCATTTTGTAATACGGGCGTAATTAATCCGCCATCATCCATTGCCACTGCTACAGCAACGTTAATGTCAGAGTGATACGCGATACCTTGTTCTGAGTAACTAGCATTTAGCAACGGGTGTTTTTGCAATGTCAGCGCTACGGCTTTCGCTAGTAGTGTAGTCATTGTCACACCTTTGGATTTAATCTGTTTGTAAAGCTTGTCTAACGCATCAGTGGTGATTGTGTAACCTATATGAATCACAGGCACCCAGAGGCTAGCTACCATATTCCGCGCTACGGCATTTTGGAAAGTAGTCAGCGGCACTATATGACCCGGAATGGCTGCTGGTGGCATGGGTGCGGGTGCAGATGCGGCGACAGGTGTGGGTGTAGGTGCAACGGTCTTAGTGACTTGTGCAGGGGGTGGAGATGCAATCGGAGCGGCGGGTTGCTTAGTACCAACAGATGCCTCGACATCCTCAGCAACGATGCGTCCGTAGGGACCGCTACCCGTAAGGTTACTTAGATCGACCTTCATATCCTTTGCCAACTTGCGAGCGCGGGGTGAAGCTATTAGCCGTCCTTCCCGATGGTTGGAGCCATTTTGAGATGCTAAGGCAGGTGTTTCAATGGCTGGTGCTGCCATTTGTCCGGGAGCGGTGGCAGCCGTAACTTCAGAAGTTGCCGCAGTGCCACCTGAGTTCGCTTGGGCGATCGCTTGCTCT
>CASBQC010000183.1 GCA_949127805.1 Nostocales cyanobacterium PMM_0081 | reverse complement strand
TTAAAAAAAATTAATTTATGTTTTCTTATTTGGGTATAGATTTTGGGACTTCTGGTGCAAGGGGTGTGGTGATTTCCTGTGAAGGGAATATGCTTTGGGAGGTGCGGTATCCTTGGGAAATGTCAAATCAAGGTAACACGACTTGTTGGCAAACGGCTTTGTTTGCCTTGCTAGAACAAATCCCCTCAGAATTGCGCCTTAAAATAAAGGCGATCGCTATCAATGGAACTTCCTCTACCGTCTTGCTGTGCGATGCCGCTGGAGAGCCTGTAGACGCACCGTTGTTGTACAATGATGCGCGGGGTGCAGTCATGCTGGAACGCTTGCAAAATGTTGCACCCGCAAATCATACCGTATTAAGCGCTACTTCCAGCTTGGTAAAGCTTCTGTGGATGTCCTTACAACCATCTTTCGCAGAAGCTAAATATTTCATGCATCAGGCAGATTGGCTGGCATTTATCTTGCATGGGCAATTGGGTATTACCGATTACCACAACGCTTTGAAGTTGGGTTATGACGTGGAAAATTTCCGATACCCAGAATGGTTGGAGAAGCTGCAAATACCGATTCATCTACCTAAAGTAGTAACTCCCGGAAGTGCGATCGCTCAATTACTTCCTGAGATTGCGGCTAAATTTGGTTTAAGAGAAGATTGCTTAGTGTGTGCTGGTACAACTGATAGTATTGCCGCTTTTATCGCCAGTGGTGCAAAATTACCCGGTGATGCGGTGACTTCTCTGGGTTCGACGTTGGTGTTAAAGTTGTTGAGTCGTACCCGTGTGGAAGATGCAAGGTATGGAATTTACAGCCACCGTTTAGGCGATTTGTGGTTAACTGGGGGTGCTTCCAATACTGGGGGTGCGGTATTGCGGCATTTTTTTACGGATGCTGAGTTAGAAAGATACAGTCGTGAGATTGATTTAGAAAAACCAAGCGAGTTGGATTATTATCCGTTGTTGAAAATTGGCGATCGCTTTCCAATTAATGACCCGAATTTACCACCGCGATTAGAACCGCGTCCAGATAATCCTGTGGAATTTTTACATGGGTTATTGGAAAGTATGGCACGGATAGAAGCGCGGGGGTATGAATTACTACAGCAACTTGGAGCAGATAAGTTAAACCGTGTTTACACCGCTGGAGGTGGTGCGGTAAATGACACTTGGACAGCAATTAGGAAGCGATATTTGGGGGTTTCGGTAGTGCGATCGGTGAATACGGAAGCGGCTTATGGTACTGCGTTGTTGGCGATGCGAGGAAGGGAAGAAGCAGAGAAAGATTAGGGGAATTCAGTATGTCTCCGGGTGACAATTGACATATCTCGATTGATACTGGGTTCATTGGACACCAAACAATAGGGTTCCAGGTTCGTCATCTGGTTAGCAACTTGGGGATGGATGCTTTCTCACTACGGGAATGTCATCTATCCCCTTTTTTAGCGATCGCACTCGCGATCTAATCACCTAAAATTAAAAAACTATGAGTAATTTATATCACCCTTCCTTCCACCGTAACTGATTCAACTACAAACTCGCCAGTGTCCAAAAGCGATCGCACTCCTAACTTGTCTCTGCGGTTCGTTAAAAATGCGATCGCTTTGTTGTGATTATCTCAAATAGAAGGAGGTTTTGATGAAACGAACCGCAGAGGCGCAGAGAGCGCAGAGAAAGAGTTAAGAAGAGAGGATGATGCGTTTGATGCCTTGTTTGAGGATGGGGACGTTGAAGTTGATGAGGAGGGCTAGGGGGTGTTTGGTCATTTTCAGGTAGGACATTACTTGAGATTCGTGGATGGGGGCTAGGCTTTGAACGGCTTTCAATTCAATAATTAAAACATCGCCAACGAGAAAATCCAATTGTCCCTCGCCAATGGGATGTCCTTTGTAAGTCACTGCTACTGGATGTTTAGATTTATGAGGTATACCGCGCATCTGAAATTCCACTTTCAGAGCCTTATGATACACCTCCTCCAAAAAACCAGGTCCCAACAGCCGATGCACCTCAATCGCTGCACCAATCACCTCTCCGGTCAGCCGATACATATCCTCTCCCAACTCTCTTCTCTCTGCGCCCTCTGCGCCTCTGCGGTTCGTTTCCATGTGGCAAAATTTATTAAAGTCCATCTTCCTTAGTTTTCCCAGCATGACGGCAACAAATTCAAATCTCCCTAGTCTCTACGAACCCTTTGCCACCGAAGCCAAATGGCAAAACTTTTGGGAAAAAAACCAAATCTACAAAGCTGACCCCAGCAAAGGTGGTGAACCTTACACCATCATGATTCCCCCGCCGAATGTCACCGGCAGCTTACACATGGGTCACGCCTTTGAAAGTGCCCTGATTGATACCCTGGTGCGCTACCATCGCATGAAAGGATGCAACACCCTATGGCTTCCCGGAACCGACCACGCAAGTATCGCCGTGCAAGCAATTCTGGAAAATCAACTTAAGGCTGAAGGTAAAACTCGTTACGATTTAGGACGTGAGAAGTTTCTAGAACGCGCTTGGCAGTGGAAGGGGGAATCTGGGGGAGCGATCGTTAATCAGTTGCGACGCTTGGGTGTTTCGGTTGACTGGTCGCGGGAACGGTTCACCCTAGATGAGGGTTTATCGAAAGCTGTTTTGGAAGCTTTTGTTCGCCTCTACGAAGAAGGGCTGATTTATCGGGGTGAGTATTTGGTAAACTGGTGTCCGGCTTCTCAATCGGCTGTGTCTGATGTGGAGGTGGAAAATCAAGAGGTTAATGGTCATCTTTGGCACTTCCGCTATCCGCTGACGGATGGTTCTGGTGATGTGGAGGTGGCAACGACGCGACCAGAAACGATGCTGGGGGATACGGCTGTGGCGGTTAATCCCAATGATGACAGATATAAGCATTTAATTGGTAAAACTGTGACTCTGCCAATTATGCAGCGAGAAATTCCGATTGTTGGGGATGAGTTTGTTGACCCGACTTTCGGCACGGGTTGCGTTAAGGTGACTCCGGCACATGACTTGAATGATTTTGAAATGGGTAAGCGCCACAATCTGCCGTTTATCAATATTATGAATAAAAATGGCACTCTCAACGAAAATGCTGGAGAGTTCCAAGGACAAGACCGCTTTGAAGCGAGAAAAAATGTGGTTTCTCGCTTGCAAGCAGAGGGCTTTTTGGTGAAGGTGGAGGATTATAAGCATAGCGTTCCTTATAGCGATCGCGGAAAAGTCCCCGTTGAACCTCTCCTCTCTACTCAGTGGTTTGTCAAAATTCGCCCCCTCGCTGATCAAGCGCTGGAATTCCTTGACGATAAGGACTCCCCGGAGTTTGTCCCCCAACGCTGGACTAAGGTTTATCGTGATTGGTTGGTAAAGTTGAAAGATTGGTGTATTTCTCGCCAATTATGGTGGGGACATCAAATCCCCGCTTGGTATGCTGTCAGTGAAACAAATGGCGAAATTAAGGACAACACGCCGTTTGTGGTGGCGAAATCAGAAGCTGAAGCATGGGATAAAGCTAAATCACAATTTGGGGAAAATGTCAAGCTAGAACAAGATCCAGATGTGTTGGATACTTGGTTTTCTTCAGGATTGTGGCCCTTCTCAACTTTGGGATGGCCCGAACAAACTCAGGATTTAGCAACTTACTACCCCACCAGCACTTTAGTAACTGGCTTTGATATCATCTTTTTCTGGGTAGCCAGAATGACAATGATGGGTAAGCATTTAACCGGGGAAATACCGTTTAAAGATGTTTACATCCACGGGTTAGTATTAGATGAAAATGGACAGAAACAGTCTAAGAGTAAAGGTAATGGCATCGATCCGCTGTTGCTGATTGACAAATATGGCACTGATGCCCTACGCTACGCAATGATTAAGGAAGTAGCGGGTGCTGGTCAAGATATTCGCTTGGAGTACGATCGCGAAAAAGATGAATCAGCATCGGTGCAAGCATCGCGCAACTTTGCTAACAAGTTGTGGAATGCGGCACGGTTTGTGATGATGAATTTGGATGAACAAACTCCGCAACAATTGGGTAAACCAGAATCTATAGAATTAAGCGATCGCTGGATTCTCTCTCGTTACAACCAAGTAGTCAAACAAACGCGCGATCGCATCGAAAACTACGGACTAGGTGAAGCTGCGAAAGGACTTTACGAATTTATCTGGGGTGATTTCTGCGACCAGTATATTGAATTGGTGAAATCTCGCTTGCAAAAAGATGCAGATCCGGCATCGCTCAAACTAGCACAGCAAACCTTAGGATATGTCTTAGAAGGCATTTTAAAACTACTTCATCCTTTAATGCCTCACATCACTGAGGAAATTTGGCAGACTCTCACCCAACAACCAGAAGAATCACCGCAAACGATATCTTTACAAAGCTATCCAGAGGTGGAGACAAATTTAATTGATCCGAACCTGGAAGAACAGTTTGAATTGCTGATTGGCACTATCCGCACAATTCGGAATTTGCGAGCGGAAGCGGATGTGAAACCAGGGGTAAAAGTGACAGTGAATTTGCAAACTGACAGCGCAAAAGAACGGCAAATTCTCACCGCAGGGCAAGCTTACATTAAAGATTTGGCAAAGGTTGAGACTTTAAGTATAGCCGGCGAACTTCATCAACAAACCGTAGCTTCTAAAACACTTCTTAGAGGTTTGAAGACAATTGGGCTGATTATTGTGGTGCTTGTTTTTACTCGGTTGGCTTTCGTTGTTGCGGATGAAATTAATGACATTCCTTTATTAGGAACTTTCTTTCAAATGGTTGGTCTTGGTTATACGACTTGGTTTTTCAGCGAAAATTTAGTCACGGCTAAAGCTAGACAAAAGTTATGGGGTGCGTGGTTCAAACCCACTACTGAGACTAACATGCGGCTGATAGAATCACCACAGCCACAAGACACAGCTTCCGCGATCGCTGGTGTCTTTGGTACAGTACAAGTGCTACTTCCTTTAACGGGTGTGGTAGATATAGAGGCATTAAGTGGGAAAATACAAAAACGCCTCAGCAAAATAGAAGGAGAAATTAACTCACTCACTACCCGGTTAAATAATCCCAAATTTGTGGATAAAGCTGCTGCTGAGGTAGTGCAAGCAACGCGGGACGCTTTAGCAGAAACTGAAAAACAAGCAGAAATTTTGCGCGATCGCCTACGTGGTTTAGCATAACTACGCATTGAGAGTTAGGAGTTGTAGAGACGCGAGGAACATCGCGTCTGTACTGTAGAGACGCGATGTTCCTCGCGTCTGTACAGTAATTATGAGTTGAATTTTATTTTTAATTCAAAACTCAAAACTTAAAACTCCTTACTCCTCACTCCTCACTCTTAACTTTTACCAAAGTCATGCTCTATCTAGCCCAGGTGCATAAAAACAAATTTCTCGACCAGCACCAGTTGCGTTTGTTGGCACGTCAGGAAGCTGACAACTTCTGGGCAATAATTCCCGAAGAAGCTTTCATTCTTTTAGGAAAAGGCAGCTCTATAAGTGAAAAATTGCTCGTTTTAGTCGAGCTTTCCCCCACAGGAGACATCGAAAGACTTGAAGACGCTACCAATTGGGTAATGGAGCTGGTACAAACTTACCTCACTACTGGCATCACTCCAGAATTTTTGCACCAAGAAGCCGAAAGAGCAGAACAATGGCGCCAATCTTTAACTTTGCAAAACCAAGAACTAGCACGTCGTTCCCTAGAGTTAGAAGCGCGTCGCGAGCAAATTCAAGCTCTAGAAGAAAGTCTCAAACGCGATAAAAACGGTAATCACCCCGAGGAAGATTGTGGCTCTTAAATTACTAGTTATCAGTTAATCGCAGTGGAAATAGAAAATCTATTCCTCTCGCCTTTAAAATGCCTTTCCATAGGCAGAGGTCTGTGTTAATAGAGCTAGAATAAAAATATTTAATTATACTGAAAACCTGATATACCACTCATAATAAAAATAAATATAAAAATATTCCTTAAGTTTGATATTAGACATGCTTTTAGTATGAAGTTGTAAGCAGCTTTACAGTTTATCTTAAAAAAGTTATCTACACCTAAACATCCTTCTCAATGTTTCATAAATCCAGACTGTGGGTGTGCTAATCCAGGGAAAGAACTTAAGTGTGAAGAGTGTCCTGAACTTGAAGCTTGCTTGTCTGGTTTTAAGCTTGCAGGAAGTTATGGAAACAGTATCAAGTATCAACCTTAAGATGGTTGCAGCAATTGAATCAAGGTAAAAACACCAATTTAGACTTATGCAAAAAGAAATAAATCTGTTTAATTGTCTCAACTTTATTGAGAAAATAAGCAGGTAAACTTGGAATTTTATTCACATATTTTAAAACTTTCTTTTGCATAACTTCCTAAAGTAGGATGCTCAACTCCGTAATCTATCTTCATAATATTTAGTAAAGCTGATTGCCGTTGATATTGCCCTTTTCTCTAATCAATAATCTCAAGAAATCCAAAATTTCAAAGGAAAAATAAACATGAAGCCTTTTGACTTCTCTAAAACCCTTTTGGCTAGCGTCTTTGTCGTCAGTTTAGCCTCTATATCTTTACCAGCGTCTGTTTCTGCTCAAACTGGTAGTTCGGGTAGCGGTAGTAGTACTGGTACAACAGGTACAACAGGTACAACAGGTACTGGGACTGGTACAACAGGCACTGGCACAACAGGTACTGGTAGCAGTACTTATGGAACTGGCACTGGCACAACAGGTACTGGTAGCAGTACTTATGGAACTGGCACTGGCACAACAGGTACTGGCACAGGTACTGGTAGCAGTACTTATGGA
>CASBQC010000182.1 GCA_949127805.1 Nostocales cyanobacterium PMM_0081 | reverse complement strand
TACAACATGAATTATTTTTAAATTATAATTAGTGATAAACTTATTATTTTGCTGAATCTTGGGCTTATATTAATTTTTCTCTGAAGCGATCGCCCATAATATCATATCATGTCCGTTTAATTAACACTAATAAAAACCTACCTACCGTCGTAAAGACGTTCCGCCGGAACGTCTCTACAGTATGTGTGGTTATTAGGACATGATATCATTTATCTAATGAAGAGTTAATCAAATCTATTTGTGATGAGTTCCACGATCTAATTATTCAGCCAGAACACATTAATAACTTTGAAAGTCGCAGGCTAACTGAAGATTAACTAATTAGTAAAAGATAATAAATCGAAATATCTAACCTTAATTAAAGAGTCTAATTTAGGCTCCTAAGAAACAAGGCAGGAGGGAAGAGGATTTTACTTGTTTCTTCCATTCATAGGGGTGAAGCACCGTCCGTCGGACACTTTGAAAGGTCGGCTCTAACTTAGTGTTAGCCAGCTTCATCACTAAGCATCTTAATAATATGTTTTGCTAGTAGCTCTTTGATTTCTCTATGTCTGGGAACAGCTTGAGAAATTTTTGTTATTGGATTCTGATACCAATCATGTTTGCCACCATGACGAACGAAGATACAACCCATTTCTTCAAGCTTACTGATTAAATCTCTTCGTTTCATGAAACTTCAAGTTCTGCAACTCTACGAATATTTTGGATATTTCCACTTGTTAATTCACTGTAAATATCGAGTAGATTTTCTCTTAGCTCCTCTTCGGTTTCACCTTGAGTCCAATAGTCAGGATATTCTTCGAGATAACCTAACCACATATCATCATCTTGCCAGTAAATGTATTTCTTCTTAATCATTTGCCTATTCGCTGCCTTTTTCTGAACTAGGAGGTTTTTGAGTATAAAGAAAGGGCGGTTAGAAACCGCTTCTACACAGGCAAAACCCACCTTCGTGGGTTTCAAAAATTCAATTTTTCCTTAGTCCGCGCAGGCGGACTTTGTTTGTGTAGCCGCTGTTGACTAATATATTTTTCATGATATTTTGGCGCTCCTAATGCACCCTAAAAACTAAATATAGCAATCCAAATCGAAACGTGAGAAAATACGGAGATAAAAAGTACGTATTTACAAGCCTTTTAGCCATTTTCTTGCTCACGAATGATTTAGGATTGCTATACACATCTATGCGCCGCTTAACTTAATTAATTACATTAGTTGGTAACAAAGCTTTCTTGTCTTTTATTAGAGCATTAATTTCTGAATTAATCTCTTTCAAAATTTCTTTTCTCGCATCTATTGACAGGTTTTCATTTTTAGAAATCCATAGCTTCTGCTCTCTGTAATACGCAATTAATTCATCAATTTGGCTGATAGATGCGGTTGTATCAAAGGCAATATACTGTGTAGCTCCAAAGTCTACTGAAGCAGCAAGAGCATTAGGTGGTGTTAACAACAAACTGCAAACTGTGATTAACAACACTAGTGAATACACGAAGAAGTTTTTAACGGAGGTAATAAGTCTCATCTTTTATACCTTAGTTGTTCAGTAAGTTTACCTTTTGCATACTAAAGCTTTGTCACTAATGATGTGTCAAATATTAAGATAATTTAACATAATATGTAATTTTTGAAAGACGTTGACTGGTCTGTTGACCGTCAATAGCCCATTTGAAGATAAATTCATGGGAAACAGGGGAAAGGTTAAAGATGATTCTTTCACCTGTCCCCTGTTATCTAAATCTTAGGTGACACCAAAGACAATCACTAAGCACAAAACTGCGCCAAACACAATCAAGGCATAGAATTGAGCGCGACCGTTTTCTAGGTATTTCAAACCTTCACCACTAACTAGGGTGAAAAAGCCTGTCAGGTTAACAGCACCATCGACTACGCGGAAGTCAACTTCCATGACTTGTCTGGCTACGCGACGCAAGCCGAGGACAAAGACGCGATGGTAAATGTCATCAAAATACCACTTGTTAAGAGATAGCTCGTAAAGCGGTTTGATTTTTTGGGCGATCGCATTAGGATCAATCTTGCGCGACAGATACATCAGCGAAGCCAGTGTAATCCCAATCAAACCGATTCCCACTGAATTTCCTGCCATAATGTAAAATTCCGTCGGGTTGAACTCGGCGGTTTTTTCCATCACTTCGGCGAGGGTTTCGCTGGGAGGAAAGATAAATTGCTCAAAGTAATTGGCGTAAGGTGTTCCCACTAAACCAATCAACATCGAAGGAATCGCCAGCACTACCAAAGGCAAAGTCATTGTCCACGGCGATTCGTGGGGAGAATCGCTATGATGCCCATGAGAGTCATGTGCCTCTAATTCGCCATGTCTCATCGCCCCAGGACCATAAACAGGGGTAGCTGCTGCTTCTGTCTCTAATTCCAGAACGATTGTGGCTGCTTTTTTGAGTTTCTGCTTGATTTTCTGGTCATTGCCCCTAAAGCTGCCTTCAAATGTCGAGAAATACATTCTAAACATGTAAAAAGCAGTAATGCCGGCAGTTAACCAGCCGACAAACCAAAGAAGTGGGCTAGCTTGAAAAGCTTCTCCCAAAATTTCATCTTTTGACCAGAAACCTGCAAAAGGTGGGATACCGGAAATTGCCAAGCAACCGATAAAGAAAGTAATTGCGGTAAATGGCATATACTTTCGCAGTCCCCCCATCAAGCGCATATCCTGCGCCAAAACGGGGTCGTGACCAACGACTCCTTCCATCCCGTGAATCACCGAACCAGAACCTAAGAACAGCATCGCTTTGAAGTAAGCGTGAGTCATCAGGTGGAAAAGTCCGGCAGAGTATGCACCTACTCCCATCGCCATCACCATGTAACCGAGTTGGGAGATGGTGGAGTAAGCTAAACCCTTTTTGATGTCGTTTTGGGTTATGGCAATTGTTGCCCCCAAAAAGGCGGTGAATGCCCCAGTGTAGGCAATTACGTTCATTGCCGCTGGGACGTCTTCAAAGACGGGGTACATCCGAGCGATGAGGAAAACACCCGCTGCTACCATCGTTGCCGCGTGGATTAAGGCAGAAATGGGGGTGGGACCTTCCATCGCGTCTGGTAGCCACACATGGAGGGGGAATTGGGCTGATTTGGCTACCGGACCCAAGAAGACTAAAATCGCAAACAGGATGGCGAGGGCATTGCTGATGGAACCTGATTCGACAAGTTGTGCGAGGCGATCGCCCATCACACCAAAATCAAAGCTTCCTGTCGCCCAGTAAAGCCCTAAAATACCCAACAGCAAACCAAAGTCACCCACGCGGTTGGTGACAAATGCTTTTTGTGCTGCATCTGCTGCTGACTTGCGATCGTACCAAAAGCCGACCAGCAAGTAAGAACACATCCCGACTAGTTCCCAGAATATATAGATCTGTACTAAGTTGGGGCTGACCACCAAACCCAGCATTGAAGAGCCAAACAAGCTGAGATAAGCGTAAAACCTTACATATCCTGGGTCGTGAGCCATGTAGCCATCGGTGTACACCATCACCAAGAAGGCTACCGTTGTCACAATCACCAGCATCAGGGCTGTTAGGTGGTCAATAGTGTAGCCCATGTTCAGGTGAAAATTCCCTGCTGCCGCCCATTCTATGGTGCGGATATAAGGTGCATGTCCTTGAATTTGACTCCACAGCAAGGCAAACGACAGCCCCATTGCTATCCCCACTAGGGAGATAATGAACGCCGCGTTTAGCTTTCTGGCTGCGTTTGTCACCTGATTCATCGAGATTAACCCTAGACCGACCAGCATTGCTCCTAAAAGAGGTAATACCGGAATCAGCCAAGCATACTGATAGATAACTTCCATCACTGACGCCTACATTTATAATTCTTTACGTTAGCTGTTGACAGTTTTGCCCAAAGGCATCTGTCCAGGTCGCAACTGTTAATAATTGTGACACACACCTTTTAGCATAAAATACCCCACCCGACGGTTGTTAGGTGAGGTAATTAAGCATGGTTTTAGATTTGGTCAATAGTCCAGAGTCAATAGTCAATAGTCCAGAGTCAATAGTCAATAGTCCAGAGTCAATAGTCCATAGTCCAAATATAAACCCTTGACTATTGACTCATTTCAAAACCCTTGACTATTGACTATTGACTCATTTCAAAACCCTTGACTATTGACTATTGACTATTGACTCATTTCATGCTGTCCGACAGCCTAAGTCGGCTGTTTTTGGTGTGCTGTAGGTTTTTGGGCGATTGGTATAACTAAGTTTGATTTTTTCTAGAGCTTGCCGTAAATCGTCTCGTCCACGAAAACAGTCTAAACGTTGCCGGACAATACCATTTTCAATCAACAGTAAAGTTGGCAGTGATTTTAGCTGATAAGTGGTAGAAAGTTTAAAATTTTGATCGGCGTTAACTCCAACCAATTTTATTTCTTCGCCACATTCAGTTTTAAACTGCAACAACAGCGGCTGGATTATACGACATAAGCCGCACCAAGGGGCTTCAAAATTGACTAAAACAGGAATTGGAGATTCTAAAACTTCTTGATTAAATGTTCGCTCACTGACCAACAACACCATGATGCCTCTACAATTACAGGGTTTTTATATCAAACTAGTACAGTGCGGCGTAAATAAAGCACTCACGACAAATCTTTGAAAAGCTGACTCTACAGGTTTATTAATTTCATACTTCTCCCAAGGGCGAACAGACTTCGTACAGAGAGCCTTTTTGTACTAGTACAGGTTGGCGTAAATAAACCAACCATTCTCAATCGCTAAAAAGCTTGCTCAATATTACTTTTGACTTTTGACTTTTGACTTTTGACTTCCGCCTTGCGGTACTAGCCATCAGCATTTCTGATTTGACGCTTCAATAGAGTTCTGCAAATAGACTGTTCCAGGGCACAAATAATTATGCTAAAAACAAGCGCGTTTATTTTGCGCTGATAAAAAAGCCAGCGCGAGTTTCACGGTGGCTTTTTTAGATTTTCAACTCCTGACTGCCTCTGGGGAGAGATTCTAAACTGTTTTGTCATCTAGTTTCTAGTTTGGTAATTGACTGGCAATTACCACCTTTTTCAAATCTCGCTTTCGACATCGCGTCCCCCACTGACAGTTGCACTCCCACTAATCTTACGGGGAATTGGATAGCAATTAAGAAGATGAAATCTCCATCTTCTGTTATTAGGGTGTACCTAAAATAACCATTGTACCTTACTACTGGACTGAATGAATAGGGGGTGTGACCACCAAAGTAGACCGATAAAAGCAGCGACCCCTAGATAAGCAGGGCGGAGAAATTCTTGCCATTTAAGAGATTGACGGCGATCAATAACAGCTAGAAAAGGAATAATTGAAGTGCGCTGTTTGACGATTTCAAAGGCTTCGCCGTAACGCGATCGCATACGGCGATCGCCATGCCAAACTCCAAATAAGTGGTGCAGCACTAACAAGAGCGAAGTAACAAGAGTAAAGCTGGTACCAAGCCAGAGGGTATGAGCAACACACCAAATTATCTGCCCGACCATCTGCGGATGACGGGTAATCCGAATAATCCCCGTTTCGTAGAGGTGGACAGAGGGCTTTTGAATAGCTGCAATTTCTAGTAGATTGAATGTAGCTGGATACAAAAACAAAAACGAAATCGCCGAAAGCACCCAAACTACTGCCTTTACTCCCGGCAAGCCTTGGACTTGCCAAAGTTGCCAGCCATCATAACGATGGTTAATAAAGTAAACAATTAAAATTACGGCTAAAGGCAGGCTGACTAACGCGAAGAATACGCGATAGAGCCTTGGTCCAATTTGTTTTTCTGCCCAAGGACGCAAGGCTGCCCCTCCACTGTGGGCGATCGCAAAAACTAGTTGTAACCCCAACATGACAAAATGACTGTTGGTTAACCAAGTGCTCAACATCATATACACAGGTGAAATAATTTAAAGAAAACGCCCATTAAGTACAACCAATATCACAAAGTATTCAAAAGGGGACTTTCGTCAAGATGTTGTGCTACTGTCTTTTTCGATTAACGCTTCAAGTTTAAGATGCAATAAATTGCACGATAGCGCCAGAGCGTTGGTGAAGTGCTAGTTTTTTGCTACATAGCTACACATGCTCCAAGTTTTGTGGATAAGCGCCTTATGTCTGACCTTCCTTTCACTTTAGATCAATTGCGTATTCTCAAAGCGATCGCCGTAGAAGGAAGCTTCAAGCGTGCCGCTGATAGCCTCTACGTCTCTCAGCCCGCTGTAAGTTTACAAGTTCAAAACCTAGAACGGCAACTAGATGTACCTTTATTCGACCGTGGAGGACGTCGCGCACAATTAACGGAGGCGGGGCATTTACTCTTGAGTTACGGTGAAAAAATTCTCACCCTATGTCAAGAAACTTGCCGCGCTATTGAAGATTTACAAAATCTCCAAGGCGGAACTTTAATTGTCGGTGCTTCTCAAACTACTGGCACCTATCTGTTGCCGAGAATGATTGGCATGTTCCGACAAAAATATTCAGATGTGGCGGTGCAATTACATGTCCACTCTACCCGTCGGACAGCCTGGAGTGTCGCTAACGGACAGGTAGATTTGGCAATCATCGGCGGCGAGATTCCGGGCGAACTGGCAGAATCTTTAGAAATTGTTCCTTACGCCGAGGATGAGCTAGCGCTGATTTTACCTGTTTTTCATCCTTTTGCCAAATTAGAAACGATTCAAAAAGAAGACCTATATAAATTACAATTCATTGGTCTCGATTCTCAATCTACTATTCGCAAGGTAATCGACCAAGTGCTAGCACGCTGCGATATCGATGCAAGGCGTTTTAAATTTGAAATGGAACTCAATTCCATAGAAGCAATTAAAAATGCTGTGCAATCTGGCTTGGGGGCTGCTTTTGTTTCTACTAGTGCGATCGCTAAAGAATTACAAATGGGTGTCCTACACCGCGCCCCAATTGAAGGCGTTGTTGTCAAACGGACACTGTGGCTCATTTTTAATCCCAATCGCTATAGATCAAAGGCAGCCGAAGCCTTTAGCCGAGAAATTTTGCCTCAGTTCGCTACCCCAGGATGGAATCAAGATGTGTTAAAATCATCACCAAAAAACATCGTCGTCAGTACATTAGATGTAGCGATGCCAAACTCTGATTAAAGCTAAAATTTTGTCAAGGGTCAAGAGTCAAAAGTCAAGAGTCAAGGGTCAAAAGTCAAGAGTCAAGGGTCAAAAGTCAAAACTAGGGCACTGATGTAGATGCGTATCTTGAAGGAAAATCCGCAATAGCACTCATTCTATCTAAAGGTGGTGGCGCAAATGTTAGGTGGATGATTTGCACCACAAATACCGTGTCCTTTTAAAAGGAAATATTCACTAATAAAAAACTTTTGACTTTTGACTTTTGACTTTTGACTTTGGACAAAGGACAACAAACCAAAAAAATGGAAGTTTACTGCACTCGTCCACGCTGCCCTCGCCCACAAAATTATTTTACGGATTTAGACGATAACATAACTTTGAAAACAATACAGCAAAAATACTGCACTACTTGCGGAATGCCGCTGTTACTTGATGGACGATATGTACCTCTCAAATTGCTGGGTAGGGGAGGGTTTGGAGCCGCTTTTTTGGCACGCGATCGCCGAATTCCCGGAATGCGCCAATGTGTAGTTAAGCAATTCCAACCGGCGGGAAATTTAACTTCAACTCAATTACAACTAGCACAACAATTATTTGAACGAGAAGCAGATGCTTTGGCACAGTTAGGCAATCAAAATGAGCAAATTCCTGACTTGTTTGCTTATTTTGAAATAACAGTTAAAAGCTGGCAATCAGAACAGCAAGAGCAATTTTTTTATTTGGTACAAGAATATATTGATGGGCAAAATTTAGAGGAAGAATTAGCTCCTAGAGGTACATTCACTGAAGAAGAAGCCCTAGAAGTGCTGCGAGAAATTCTCAAGGTGCTAAAGTTTGTTCATAGTGAAGGCATTATTCACAGAGATATTAAACCCTCTAATATTATGCGCGATCGCCACGGCAAATTATACTTGCTGGATTTTGGCGCAGTTAAACAAGTAACAAATGCTTTACCTGGGTCTGGTGGTTCCTCTACCGGAATATATTCTATGGGATTTGCACCTCCTGAGCAAATGTCTGGAGGTCAAGTATATCCGTCTACAGATTTATATGCTTTAGCTGTAACGATTCTCACCTTACTGACAAAGAAGGAAGCAACTCAGCTATTTGATGGTTATAGCAACCAGTGGCAATGGCGATCGCTTGTATCTATCAATTCCGGCTTGGCTGATATTTTAGACCGAATGCTATTGCCAGCTGCAAATCAACGCTTTCAGTCCGCTCAAGAGGTTCTTTCAGCGTTAGATTCCCTTGCTATACCCCCAACACAACTACATCCCCCCAAACCATCTGTAGCAAAGTCATCGTCGCAAACGCAGCCACCACAAGCACCTATTGTTCCCCCACCACCCGCAAAACCTGCATTTTCGACAATCGAGTTGTTGACTGGTGCAGCGTTTAGTGGATTTGAGGGTGCATTGATTGCGATCGCTCTTTTAAGTCTAGTAAAATCGCCAATAATCACTTTAGCTGCTTCCGCCGTAATTTTAGGGATACTGATTTTTGCCCAAACACGACGATGGATTGAAAAGCTTGATTTGTTAATTATTGGTGTAATTTCTTTTGCGCTTATCTATTTTGTACCCTTTTTCCATGCTGCTCTAAGCTCTGGGCAAGTGGTAATTTTATCAGTTGCAGCCGGGTTAGTAGCCATTGCAGTTACAGCAGTATTTCGTTTGATATATAAATTATTATCTCTGATATTTTAAATACAGTTAACTAGTTTAAAAAAATATTATGTCCCAAAAGAACGAAACTACTGTTCTTGTTTTGGCTCTGTTAATTACATTGGGAGTTGTCGGGGGTGGTTTGTGGTTGTTTAAAGACAATATTATATCACAAAATCAACCTAATCCTAATTCGCAGTCAAACAATAATCAGCAATCAATTAAAGACCGAATTAGTTTTGGTGAAAAAACTTTAATTACAGGGGAAATAGCCCCAGTGAAAAAAGAAGGTGTAGAAGCGATCGCTGCGGGAAGTTATGAAAAAGCGATCGCTCCTTTTACAGCAGCTCTCAAACAAAAACCTAACGACCCAGAAGCGCTGATATTTCTGAATAATGCCCGAATTGGCTCGGCAAAAAGCTACACTATTGCAACATCTTTACCCATTACTAGCGATCCAAATGGTTCTTTAGAAATTTTACGCGGTATCGCTCAGGCTCAAAATGAAATAAATGCCTCTGGGGGAATTAAAGGCGTTTTGTTGAAGGTTGCAATTGCTAACGACGATGACAATCCAGAAATATCCAAGCAAATCGCGACAACCTTAGTTAATAATCCCGAAATATTAGGTGTCATTGGTCCTAATACCAGCGATGCAACTTTAGCCGCAGGCACTGTTTATACTTCTGGAAAGCTTGTAGCGATTACTCCCACCAGTACCTCTGTTAAGATTTCCAACTTTAGCCGTTACGTTTTTCGTACAGTTCCAAGTGATTTCATTGCTGCCAGAAGTTTAGCTAACTATATGGTAAACAAGTTGCAGAAAAAAAATGCAGCGGTTTTTTTCAATTCTCAAAGTAACTACAGCCAGTCTCTCAAATCTGAGTTTGTCTCATCTGTGTCTTTAGAAGGTGGACAAGTATCGAATGAATTTGACTTGTCCCAAGCAAATTTTAGTGCGGCTAGAAGTGTAGAACAAGCGACTAAGCAAGGTGCAGAAGTTTTGATGTTGGCTTCTAACAATGACACTCTCGACAAAGCGTTGCAAGTAATTCAAGTTAACGATAAACGCTTACCTTTGCTGGGGGGAGATGATGTTTACATGGTGAAAACTTTAGAAGTTGGGCAAGATAAAGCTGTGGGAATGGTGGTAGCGGTTCCCTGGCATATTGATGGCAATCTTTCTTCAGACTTTCCTCAAAAGTCGCGGCAATTGTGGGGTGCTGATGTGAATTGGCGAACTGCCCTATCATATGATGCGACAAAAGCGTTGATTGCTGCCTTAGAACTTAATCCTAGCCGCGAGGGGGTAGAACTTGCGCTTACCTCGTCTAACTTTTCTGTAACCGGTGCAACTGGAGCGATTCGGTTTTTAAGATCAGGCGATCGCAATGCCCCAGTTCAACTTGTGAAAATCGCTCCTGGTAATCGTTCTCGTACTGGGTATGATTTTGTGCCATTACCATAATCTGCAATTAAAAATTAACCAATCGTTAACCTATATCCATCAGCAAAATGTCACATTGCGTTTATGGACAATAAAAAAAATATTATGTCCCGCAAAAATGAAGCTAATGAAACAGCAGTTTTAGTTTTAGCTCTAACGATCACACTTGGATTAGTGGGATGTGCGTTTTGGTGGTTGGCTAACAACTTTCCCAAAAATTCATCGTTGCAAGTCTTACAGTCAAATCCTGAAAGTAATACTTTTGCCCAAGTGCCAAACGTTCCTTCTGGGTTATTTAGTCATGGGGGTAGCACTACTTGGGCATCTATCCGAAGAGAAGTTGACCCACTGATTCAAACTGCCCAACCGCAATTTCGGCTACGCTACACAGATCCCACCACAGGTGCCCCTGGTACTACTTCTGGGATCAAGATGTTGTTGAATAACCAATTAGCTTTCTCTGAGTCCTCTCGTTCAATTAAACCAGAGGAACACCAACAGGCGCAACACCTGAATATTACCCTAAAAGAAATTCCGGTGGCAATTGATGGCATTGCGATCGCAGTTAATCCCAATCTTAATATTCCTGGTTTAACCCTCGCCCAGCTAAAAGACATTTACACTGGCAAAATTACTAACTGGAAACAAGTAGGGGGTCCAGAATTAGCAATTATACCCTACTCTCGGCATCTCGCAGACGGAGGCACTATCCAATTCTTTGAGGAAAATGTCTTAGAGAAAGAAAAGTTTGCCGCAAATGTGCAATTTATCCCTAGGACAACTCAAGCTTTACAAGAAGTAGCGAGAAATCGAGGTGGCATTTACTATGCCTCTGCCCCGGAAATAGTCGGACAATGTACTGTTAAACCCTTGTCAATTGGTCATCAATCCGCTCATCTCATTCCACCTTACGCATTGCCTTTTGTTTCCCTTGAACAATGTCCGCAACAGCGTAACCAAATAAATGCAGCTGCCTTTCAAAGTGGTGAATACCCCATCACCAGACGGTTATTTGTGATTGTTAAGCAAAATGGTCAAAGCGACCAGCAAGCTGGAGAAGCCTACGTTAACTTTCTCCAGACGGATCAAGGTAAAAAATTAATTACAAAAGCTGGATTTGTCACGATTCGTTAATGGCTAATGCTAATAACTAACGGTTAGCAATTAGCAAATCCTTATTTATAGGACTTACGCACTTTACAAATTGACCATCATGTGTCACTATACCGCTGTGAAAATGATTTCTCTGCACAGCCTCGCAGCCTCGTTCCCAGCCTCGTTCCCAGTCTCAGACTGGGAATGTAATCAGCGAGGCTCCGCCTCCCGTCATCCAGAGGAGGCGGAGCCTCCGACTCGAGCATTACAAGGCAGAGCCTTGTAACGAGGGATAACGAAGTAATAGCACAATTAGTTTTTTATGTCAAGGCGTAAGTTCTAATTTAATCATTTTTTAAGAGTAATTTGCTATGTCCCAAAAAAATGAAACACCAGTTCTTGTTTTATCCCTTTTGATTACAGTTGGGTTAATAGCTGGTGGGTTATGGTGGTTTACAAAAAAATCTGGTTTTGACTTGGGTAAATCTACAGATTCTCAGTCAAAAAATTCTGCTGATAATAATAGCAAAACGCCGCAAAGTTCTTCAAAAGAACCAAGCGGTAGTACTTTTGCTTCTGTGCAGAATGTCCCCACAGGATTATTCACATACGGAGGTAGTACCTCATGGGCACCAATTCGACTGGCAGTTGATTCAGCAATTCAAGGAGTGCGACCAGAGTTTCGGCTGCGTTATCAAGAACCTAGCAGTGGCAATCGCGGTTCTGGCAGTGGTATAAAATCTTTAATCGACGGTCAACTGGTATTTGCCCAGTCTTCTCGACCAGTTGAAGATCAAGAGTTAGCTCGTGCCAAGCAGCGCGGATTCGATTTAAAACAAATCCCCGTTGCAATTGATGGTTTGGCGATCGCAGTTAACCCCAATCTAAATATTCCAGGATTAACTGTAGAAGAGTTACGGTCAATTTACACAGGTAAGATAACCAATTGGAACCAAGTACGTGGTTCCGATATTCCAATTAAGGCATATTCGCGCCGCATCAATGATGGTGGCACCGTGGAGATTTTTGTCCAAGACATCTTGGGTGGTCAAGCTTTCGGTTCTAATGTGGAATTTATTTCCACCACCACCCAAGCGCTAGAAAAAGTAGCTGGTAGTCTTGGTGGCATTTACTACGCTTCTGCCCCAGAGGTGGTTCCCCAATGTTCAATTAAGTCTTTACCGTTAGGGCGGACACAAAAAGAGTATATTGCACCTTACCAAGAACCATTTGTCAGCCCAAAAGAATGTCCTAATAAACGGAACAAGCTGAACATTGAGGCTTTCCAGTCAGGAACTTACCCGATTACTCGCAACCTGTTTGTGGTAGTCAAACAAAATGGTCAAATCGAGCAGCAAGCAGGTCTTGCTTACGCCAACTTGCTGCTGACCGAGCAGGGACAGGAACTGATTACCCAGACTGGGTTTGTCAAAATTCGCTGACACCTGCTATTGGTGGTAGTAGCTCTTGGTGCGCTTTAGTTGAGCAACAAAGGATGAAGTGTAAAGGAGAAGGATGAAACAAAAAAATATGTTTCATGGGAATCAAGAAGATTGATGGCATTTATTTCATCCTTTATCCTTCATCCTTCATACTTTAGTTGACTCTATTAATAGACTCTGCTGGCAAGCAAATCAGATTATCCCCTTGGGTGAGGATTAAACCGCGTTGACGCAACTTACCCATCAAGCGGGTGACGGTGACACGAGTCGAACCGATCGCGCTGCCAATTTGGGCATGGGTGAGGGGGAAGGGCAGACAATAGCCGCGAATTACATCGGGGTCGGTTTCGCTCATTGACGGCTCGCCATATTCCTCAATCAATAATGTGAGGAATCCTAAAAGTCGATCAATTGTGCGCCGTTGTCCTAAGGCACTCAGCCACAGCAGCTTGCGCTGGTGCTGATACCTAAAGGCATCCATAACTTCGCGGCGGAAGTGGGGCCAGTTGTCTAGGTCATGCCAGTACATCCAAAGCACCGCAGTTTGGTCTACATGGGCGTAGGACTGGAGCGTAAATGGTGATTGGGCAACTATTTCAAATGGCTGTCCCGCCCCGACAAAACCCAAGAAAGCTTCTTCTGGAGTTCTGTTGATTCGTCGAGACGTTAGCTGACTTGCAGTAGCGCTAACCTGGGCGGTTCCTACCATGCGGATTGCACCCCTTTGCACCAAATATAGCAATCCAGGTCTAGCTGGAATGCGCTCATCTTTGCTGAAGGTGCGGCAGCGATAGTGTTCTTGAGCCCAATCAAGAATTCGTTGCCAAGTCAAAAAAGGGCGTGATGCCTCTGAGAAGGAGGATGGAGATTGCATAGGTAACAAAGAGCGTTCGGCTGAAGACAAAGACGTCATAAAAAGGTGCAAGGAGTGTCTTTGTGTTGGTGATGTAGGCTCATAGCGCCTAACAGCGCCAGCCATCTTTAAGTATAGAAAGTAAATTACTCTCTACACTTTTGTTATAACTCTTACTGTACTATGATGGTAGTAAAGTTTACTTACTATTAATCAAATTTTGCATTCTTCTCATTTTTCTCTATCTAGATTAAAGTTCTGTCTAAAGATAGATGACATAATAGCAACAATTTTAAGATTTAAGGGTTAAATAGTAGTTTTCTGTGCTTAAATTGCTACAAGTAAGTAAAAATACAGCAATAAAACAGTTATTATACGGTCATCTGGTATCAGCTATCAGCATTACAACTGATACGGGTAATATACTAAGTATAGTTAATCATAAAATTCCTCTATATAAAAGTAGAGATGCTAATAGAATTTTATATATATCCGGGGTGGCTTTACAACTGTCAAAATCTCAGAATCGGAAAGGAATTGAGATTGCTTGTGCGATCGCCTCTCATTTATCGGCGAACTGTGGCGACGAATTTATCATCGAAATTGTTCCACCCGGTTACATTCATTTTGTCTTAACCGATCCTATTTTAGCTGCTTGGTTGCAGCGCCTCGTTGAGGAGAGGGGGGGAGTGGGGGAGAGGGAGAGAGGAGAAACCTTAATTAAAAATTCTTCACATTTATTTGCAGTTCAATACGCTCATGCTCGCTGTTGCTCGTTAATCCGACTGGCTGAACAAGAGAAATTGATTCAACTTAATAAACCATTTGGGAGGGTAATTTCCCCCAACCCGATACCTTGGCTGAATAGCGATCGCAAACTTCGCTTGGAGCATTCAGCTTCCCGTCGGCTAATTTCTGAGTTAGTACAAGTAGTAGATGATTTAAAATGTCCTGATGAAGCAGGTTCAGTTAACTGGGAAAAAGCAGCGATTAATTTGAGCCAAGCTTTTGAAACTTTCTGGTGCAACTGTAGAATTTGGGGTGAGGTGAAAATTACCTCACCAGAGCTTTCTCAAGCCAGATTAGGATTAGTTATAGCTACTGGGTCTGTATTAAAATTTTTGTTAGAAGAAAAATTAGGGATTTTTGCTTTACTTGAATTATGAGTCTGAAAGCCAAATTGCAAAGTTTTGTAACAGATATTGACTCCTAGAATATCTCAGGCTATATTATCTGGTGTGTGAGGAGCGAACCAGCAAGGGCACCGAGACGAAACACGGCCAGTCGTCGGTGTCCTTTCTGATTTTTTGGTTAGTTATTCGTTATTAGTTATTGATAATAACGAATTGCTTACTAACATTTACAGCAAAAACTTTTCAATTGCTGTGGCAGCTCCATCTTTTTCGACGCTAGGAGCTACCCAAGTCGCGATCGCTTGAACTTCTGCTGGTGCATTGCCCATCGCTACACCAATGCCAGCGTACTCCAGCATTTCCAAATCATTGAAGTTATCGCCAATAGTCATAACGTTAGTTCTTTGTAATCCTAGCATTTCTTCAGCTAGGTAACGTACAGCAGTTCCCTTGTTAACCAAAGGATTAGTGGCTTCAAAAAAAGTGGCAACAGATGTAGTTAGATACAACTCAGCGGGGGTATATTGGCGTCGCAAATTCCCCAACAAATCTTTGATAATCTCTATGTCATCGCATAAAGCCAAAATCTTTGTCGGTTCATTGTTTAAAGAGGAACGCAAGTCACCTACAGGAATGGGGACAATCCCAGAACGTTCTGCGTAAATTTCAGTTTCTCTAGTTAACTCCCGCACATACAGTTCATCGTTGATGTAGAAGTGAACAGATAAAAGCGATCGCAGTTTTGGTTGTTCAAAATAATCTAGTAGTTTTTCTGCCAGTTCTCTGTTAACAGCCAAATGGCGATGAATTTTTTGGGTAATTGGATCTTGAATCCAGGCTCCTTGATAAGCTAATAACGGCAGGGTAGAATTAATTTCTCTGTGGAAACGCAAGGCAGAACGATACATGCGACCAGTAGCTATTGCTACTTGAATTCCCTTTGCTTTTACCGCAGCGATCGCGCTAATAACTTTTTGACTCACGTTGTTAGATTCACCAGCGATCGTGCCATCTATATCTAAAACTAGTAGTTTAATGTCTGTTGATGCTAAGTCAGCGGTAGATGCTTTATGCATAAATGTCCTAAGTTTTGAAGTCACAGTTAGAGATTAGCAGGAGAATTGATAATTATTAACAAACGTCCCAAATCCTCAGTTCAAATGAGAATTGCTGTGTAAATATTTTGGCGTTGGTTTGAAATTTATTCGCGTATCTGGGAATACTAAATCCGTAAGGGTCAAGGATTAAATAACATGGCTAGCACAAAAGTCAATATTCCCGGATATAAAGTAAGCGAAGAACTCTACAATGGTTCTAGAACCCTGGTTTATCGAGGATATCGAGAAACTGACTCATTACCTGTAGTGATTAAACTACTGAAAAATCCTTATCCTAGTTTCAGCGAACTGGTGCAGTTTCGCAATCAGTACACCATAGCTAAAAATCTCAATTCACCCCTAATCATCCAAACCTATAGCTTAGAACCCTATCAAAATGGCTATATGTTAGTGATGGAAGACTTTGGGGGGATTTCTTTAAAAGATTATTTTGCCAATGTAGAGACGTTACATGTAACGTCTCTAGAAGAGTTTTTACTCCTTGCGATCGCCCTGTGCAATGCCTTAGATATACTGTATCGCGATCGCATTATTCATAAAGATATTAAACCGAGCAATATTTTAATTAATCCAGAAACCAAACAAATTAAATTAATTGACTTTAGTATTGCATCTTTGCTACTACGAGAAACCCAAACACTAATTAATCCGAACGTCTTAGAAGGGACACTGGCTTACATTTCCCCAGAACAAACCGGAAGAATGAATCGGGGGATTGACTACCGCACAGATTTTTATTCTTTGGGTGTAACCTTTTACGAATTATTAACGGGAGAATTACCATTTCAATCAAACGATGCGATGGAATTGGTGCATTGTCATATTGCAAAACAACCAGAACAAGTCAAAAGTCAAAAGTCAAAAGTCAAAAGTGAAGAAATTCCGCAGGTGATTTCAGATATTGTGATGAAATTGATGGCAAAAAATGCTGAAGACAGATATCAGAGTGCGTTAGGACTGAAATTTGATTTAGAAACTTGTTTACATCAGCTACAAGAAACTGGTGAAATTCAGAGTTTTGAAATTGCCCAACGGGATGTGTGCGATCGCTTTATTATCCCTGACAAACTTTATGGACGAGAAACCGAAGTATTAAGCCTACTCCAAGCATTTGAAAGAGTAAGCTTGGGTGCAACAGAAATAATGCTAGTAGCTGGTTTTTCGGGTATTGGTAAAACTGCGGTTGTTAACGAAGTTCATAAACCGATTGTTAGGCAACACGGTTATTTTATTAAAGGGAAATATGACCAATTTAATCGCAATATTCCCTTTTCAGCATTTGTGCAAGCCTTCCGCGATTTAATGAGGCAATTGCTGACAGAAAGTGATGCACAGATTCAGACATGGAAGAGCAAAATATTAGATGCTGTTGGGGAAAATGGACAGGTAATTATTGAAGTCATCCCGGAATTAGAACGTATTATTGGTAAGCAACCACCAGCATCAGAATTATCAGGAACTGCGGCACAAAATCGATTTAATTTATTGTTCCAGAAATTTACCCAAGTCTTTACAACTTTTGAACATCCATTAGTGATGTTTTTAGATGATTTGCAATGGTCCGATTCGGCATCACTGAATTTAATGCAGTTATTAATGGCTGATAGAAGTCATCTGTTCTTAATTGGTGCATATCGTGATAATGAGGTTTTTCCAGCCCATCCTTTGATGATGACTTTGGATGATATTACAAAAGCTGGTGCTGTGATTAATCGCATTACTTTACAAGCATTGAGTCAAAATAGCTTGAATCAGTTAGTGGGAGAGACTCTTAACTGTTCATCTGATTTAGCACAGCCATTAACACAGTTAATTTCTCAAAAAACTCAAGGAAATCCATTTTTTAGTACCCAATTTATCAAGGCTTTGTATGAAGAAAAATTAATTACATTTAATTTAGATGCTGGTTATTGGCAGTGTGATATTATCAAGGTCAAAGAAACAGCCTTAACTGATGATGTCGTAGAATTTATGGCATTACAGTTGCAGAAGTTGCCAGCAACAACCCAGAATATTTTAAAATTGGCGGCTTGTATTGGTAATCAATTTGATTTGCATACCTTGGCGATTGTTTCCGAACAATCAGAAATGGAAACTTCTACTGCTTTGTGGAAAGCTTTACAGGAAGGATTTATATTGCCACAAAGCGAGGTTTATAAGTTCTATTTAGGAATTGAAGAACAAGTTGAGCGACAAGAAGTTTCTGAAGTTGTTAATTATAAGTTTTTGCACGATCGCATCCAACAAGCCGCCTATTCTTTGATTCCCCAAGACCAAAAACAGGCAACTCATTTCAAAATTGGTCAACTGCTGCAAAACAACTTATCAGAAACAGAAAAAGAAGAAAAGCTATTTGATATTCTCGGTCATTTTAATTTAGGAATTGAGTTAATTACTCAATCAGAAGAACGTGAAACTTTAGCTCGACTTAACTTAGCAGCCGGACAAAAAGCCAGAAATTCTACAGCATATTCAGCCGCGAGGAGTTTTGTGCAAACAGGGCTGGAGTTGCTTGCCGCAAACTGTTGGCAAAGTCAGTATGAATTAACTTTGAATCTCTATGTGACTGCGGCTGAAACTGCCTACTTGAATGGTGACTTTGAGGATATGGAACAATTGGCAGCACAAGTTTTGCAATCAGCCCGAACAATACTAGACAAAGTGAAGATTTACGAGATTCAAATCAGCGCACTGACAATCCAGAGTCAGATATTAGAAGCGATCTCTGTGGGCAGAAATGCCTTAGCACAATTAGGGGTTGAGTTCTCATCTGAACCTGACGAAGCCTTGACAGGCATTGCACTCCAAACCCTTGCCAATCAACTCCAGGGCAAACAGATTGAGGAACTGGTTAACCTCCCTATGATGAGCGATCCTCAGACAATTGCGGCTATGCAACTGTTAGCAATGTTGTTTCCGCCCATTTTTCTAGGAAGTCCTGCCTTGCTGCCTCTGCTTTGCTCCACAATGGTGAGTCTATCACTGCAATTTGGAAATGCACCTGCATCAACAATAGGGTATGCAAGTTATGGCATGGTGCTATGTGCTTTTTTGGGAGAGGTTGAAACGGGCTATGGTTTTGGGCGAGTGGCACTGAGCTTACTCAATCAGTTGAATCTGCGGGAATTCAAGTCCCTGACTTTACTTATGTTTGGCAGTTGTCTCCAGCATCGTCAAGAAGCACTGAGGGCAACAATCTCAACGCTGAAAGAGGGCTATCTGGTGGGAATGGAAACCGGTGATTTACTATATGCTAGCTACAATATCAGTAATTATTTTCATCATAATTTATTCGCTGGAGTGTATCTGGATGATTGGGAACCAGAAATAGAAAATTACTGTATTGTCTTAGCTCAGGTGAAGCAAGATTCTTCTCTGGTTTACCTGAGGATGCTACAACAGACGGTGCATAGCTTGAGGGAAATTGTCAATGAACCGGATTTATTAAGTAGAACTGCCTACGATGAAAAGCTGATGCTTCCTAAGTACCATCAGGATAATGAGCTTGTTGCCCTCGTTTTTGTCTATGTCTACAAGCTGATGCTTGCCTATCTCTTTGGCAACTACACCAATGCCCTAGACTACATTACCCAAATTAACCTGTATTTGATGGCAGCGACAGGAACACCTCCTAGTCTGGTTTTCCATTTCTATGCTGGGTTAACCTACTTGGCACTATTCTCTACGCAGTCAGAAATTGAGCAAGCTAAGATTCTCGCTCTGGTAGAAACTCATCAAACTACTCTGGCTAAATGGGCGTACCATGCCCCTATGAATCATCAGCATAAAGTTGATTTAGTAGAGGCAGAAAAATGTCGCGTCTTAGGCAAGAATTATGAAGCAGGAGATTGGTACGATCGCGCCATTTATGGAGCGAAAGAAAACGAATACCTTAACGAAGAAGCACTTAGCAACGAACTAGCAGCTAAATTCTACCTCGACTGGGGCAAAGAAAAAGTTGCTCAAGCATATATGCACCAAGCATACTACTGCTATGCTCGTTGGGGAGCAAAAGCCAAAGTGGAAGATTTAGAAAAACGCTATCCCCAGCTACTCCAACCCATCCTGCAACAGCAACGAATCAACCTCAACCCCTCAGAAACCATTGCTTTTCGTGGCACTTCCTCATCTACTTGCACTTCTAGCACTGGCAGCACTAGTATTTCCGACATTCTAGATTTTACCTCAGTTCTCAAAGCCGCTCAAGCTATCTCCAGTTCTCTAGAATTAGATCAACTCATTGCCAATCTCACCCGGATTATCCTCGAAAACTCTGGTGCGAAAAAATCTGCACTAATTCTTGCCCAAGACGACACTTGGCAAGTACGAGCAATTACCTTTATTGAGCATGAAGAAATACAAACTATCCTCGAAACACAATTACTAGACATTTGTCAAGATATTCCCGTAAACATTATCCATTACGTCAAAAATACCAAGCAAACAGTTGTTATAGACAATTGCAAAACAGATATTATTGGGTTGATTGGAGAATATATGCACTCCTCACAACCCCAGAGTGTATTATGTACCCCGATTATTAATCAAGGGCATTTGATAGGGATTCTTTACCTAGAAAATAGCTTAACTGAAGGGGTATTTACTAGCGATCGCCTACAAGTTATCAATCTACTGTCTTCTCAAGCCGCAATATCCCTAGAAAATGCTCGACTTTATCAGCAAGCTCAACAATCATTACAAGATTTACAGCAAGCGCAATTACAAATTGTCCAAAGTGAGAAAATGTCTGCATTGGGTAATCTTGTTGCTGGAGTTGCTCACGAAATGAATAATCCTTTGGGCTTTATTGCTGCCAGTCTCCAACAAACTAAACCCACAGTTGCAGATATTGTTCAACACTTAAAACTATATCAAAAAAGTCTACCCAATCCGAGCGATGAAATCAAAGACCATGCAGAAGAAATTGACTTGGATTTTAGCTTAGAAGACTTGCTTAAGATGATTGATTCAATGGTGATGGCTTGCGATCGCCTAAAAAACATCAGCACCAGTTTAAGAACTTTCTCCCGTGCTGATAAAGATTATAAAGTGCCGTTTAATATCCATGAAGGTATCGACAGTACAATTTTGATTCTCAAACATCGTCTCAAGGCAAACGAACAATACCCAGGCATTGAAGTGATAACTGATTATGGTAATTTGCCCTTAATTGATTGTTTTCCTGGACAATTAAATCAGGTATTTATGAATCTTCTGGCAAATGCAATTGATGCGTTGGAGGAATCAAATATCGGTCGGACTTTTGAGGAAATTAAGACCAATCCCAACCGAATTACAATTACAACCTCAGTGGAAGATAAAAACGTGAAAATTACCATTGCTGATAATGGCAAAGGGATGAGTGAATCAGTCACACAAAAGATTTTTGACCATTTATTTACTACTAAAGAAGTTGGGAAAGGAACGGGGTTGGGATTAGCGATCGCAAAGTCTATTGTGGTGGAAAAACATGGTGGGGCGATCGCCGTTGATTCTACCCTGGCACAGGGGACAGAATTTACTATCCAACTTCCGATTAATGGGGCAGCTTAGTCTGTGGATCTTGACGTTGTAGGAGCGATCGCCTTGGGTTACTTGCAAACTGGGAAAATCAATAGTTTCAGTATAAATCGAGAGCACACTAATCTGGGACGAATAGGCGATCGCGAATATCTGGCGATCGCGAAGCTCAGAGGGTCAAACTGGTATTTGATTACGGTCTATCCCAAGTCACACATGCGTTTGCCCTAAATCCTGAACTCACAAACCTGCATCAAAAATCTGTTGCGCGGTCAGATTTAATTCGGGAAAAGTTAGCGACACGATGCGGTCATTGCCTCTAAATTGGGTAACTTGGTATTCACCATCGATTAATTGATAAACAGATATAGTAAGCTGTTTGGGATTGCCAATAAATTTTCTACCACCCAAAGCCAAATAATCTACAATCCAATATTCTGGAATTCCCAAATACTCATAATCATCCAGCTTTAAAGCATAATCATCACTCCAATTTGTGCTGACAACTTCAATAATTAAGGGAATAGAACTACCATCCGTAATTATCGATTCTTTTTTCCAACGATTTTCTTTATTAGCAACCTGATTTTTATCAAGAACAATTACATCAGGTTCGTAGCTAGCATTCTCGACTTTTACAACACATTCTTTAGGGATTGAGTAAGGTAATTTTAGGCGTAAAATCTCTAGAAATAATATGCCAGCGATAAACCCAGCTACATCAGAATGTGTTCCCGTCGGTTTAGGCATTTCAAAAATTATCCCATTATGGAGTTCGTAGCGCTTACCTGAATTTTCTGGATACCATTCGATAAATTCATCGAAGGTATATAGCTTAGGTTCGGTTTGTGTTTGAGTCATAAACGCATTTATGCATCTTTATCTTTCGTTCAATGTATCGTTATATCCCCAGATTCGCGCTAATCGCCGCCATGCCGGCAGTTTACCCAATTTTAAGAAGCCGTCATTGAGAAAAAATACCGCATTCTTTACTTTGGAGGATGTCTTTTAGCCTTTAAATGAGAAAACGATTGCTTCCAGCCTGTTATCGAGCCTAGTGACACATCTAAAATTGTTTGAATTTCTTCATATTAGGTAGCCTTCAATTTCTTCCTCTACGACGGTTGCTAAAATAGGGCTATGTCTCAAACATCCTCAAACCAGTTGACTTCCGATTCTGCACTCCTCACACGTCCGGTGTTCATCTTAGTCGATGGACACTCCCTCGCTTATCGTTCTTACTTCGCTTTCGCTAAAGGACGAAATGGGGGAATGCGTACAACAACGGGAATTCCCACCAGTGTATGTTTTGGCTTTCTCAAGTCCTTGCTGGAAGTAATGGGAACCGAACACCCACAAGCGATCGCTGTTGCTTTTGATTTGGGTTTACCAACCTTCCGTCACGAAGCTGACGATACTTATAAAGCTGATCGTCCAGGAACACCAGAAGATTTTGTTCCTGACTTGAAAAATCTGCACGAATTACTTAATGGCTTCAATTTGCCAATTTTTACCGCTCCAGGTTACGAGGCAGATGATGTGTTAGGTACTTTAGCACAAAAAGCAACTGCCGCTGGGTATAAAGTGAAAATTCTTACAGGCGATCGCGATTTATATCAACTCATCGATCCAGAAAAAGAAATCACCGTTCTCTACTTTAGTCCAGACGCAATGAAGCGTTCTACAAGTAGTATCACTGAATTTGAAGCCGAACAAGTTAAACAAAAGCTAGGCATTTTACCATCACAAGTTGTCGATTATAAAGCTCTTTGTGGCGATAAATCAGATAATATTCCTGGTGTTAAGGGAATCGGAGACAAAACAGCAGTCCAACTGCTAAATACCTACGGTACTCTTGAGAATATTTATGCTGCTTTAGGTGAAATTAAAGAAGTAACTCAAAAAAAACTCGAAGCTGGTAAACAAGATGCCGAACATTCTCGCTATTTAGCAAGTCTAGTTCTTGATGTCCCCATAGAAGTTAAATTAGAAGATTGTAAATTAACCGGATTTGATACCAGCGTCCTTGCACCGCTTTTAGAAAAGTTAGAATTAAAGACTTTTTTAGGCAAAATCAACGAACTTCAGCAAAGTTTTGGTGGGACAATTGAAGAAGCACCAAAAGCCGAAAACCCAAAAGAAATTCACACAAATGAAGATAATGATTTGTGGTTTTTTACTGCTGAGGATACAGCCGCAGCACAAAAGCAATCAGCTTCCCCAATTCAACCACGCATCATCGACACAGAAGCCAAACTAAACGAGTTAGTCAAGCTTTTAGAAAAATTTACCAACTCAGAAACACCCGTTGCTTGGGACACAGAAACCACCGATTTAGAACCTCGTGACGCTGAGTTAGTAGGAATTGGTTGTTGCTGGGGAAGCAAACTTGATGAAGTCGCTTATATTCCTCTTAATCATAAAATCGGGGATAATCTAAATCAAGAAATTGCGATCGTTGCACTACGACAGATTTTAGAAAGTGCTGATTATCCGAAAGCGTTGCAAAATGCTAAATTTGACCGCTTAGTTTTACGATGTCAAGGAATTAAGTTAGCGGGAGTCGTGTTTGACTCGATGTTGGCAAGTTATGTGTTAAATCCAGATGGTATCCATAATTTGGGTGATTTGTCTAAAAAATATTTGGGTTTGACAGCAAAAAGTTATTTAGAATTAGTTCCTAAAGGTAAAACTATCGCTGATATTGATATTCCCGCAGTCGCTAATTATTGCGGTATGGATGCTTATTCTACATTCGGCTTAGTACCAAAATTGCGCGAGGAATTAGATAAAATTCCGACTTTACATAAGCTTTTGCTAGAAGTGGAACAACCGCTAGAACCAGTTTTAGCGGAAATGGAATATACAGGTTTTCGCATTAATACAGATTATTTAAAAGAACTTTCGCAGCAGTTAGAAATAGATTTAGCCAAGTTGGAAGAGCAAGCTATCTTAATAGCTGGAGAAAAGTTTAATTTAGGTTCTCCAAAACAATTAAGTGAGATATTGTTTGATAAATTGGGGTTAAGCACGAAGTATTCCCGGAAAATTCAAACGGGTTACTCTACTGATGCAGCAACACTAGAAAGACTGCAAGAAGTTGATGAAACCGGCTTTGTTGATGCGATTATGGAGTATCGCACTTTATCTAAATTAAAGTCTACTTACGTGGATGCACTGCCAACACTGGTGCGTCCAGATACTCAGCGAGTACATACGGATTTTAACCAAACGGTGACATCTACTGGAAGGTTATCTTCTTCTAATCCAAATTTGCAAAATATCCCCATTCGTACTGCTTTTAGTCGCCAGATTCGTAAGGCTTTTGTGCCACAATCAGGTTGGTTAATGGTAGCTGCTGATTACTCGCAAATTGAGTTAAGAATTTTGGCTCATTTGAGTCAAGAACCAGTTTTGGTGCAAGCATATCAACAGAATGAGGATATTCACACTGTTACAGCGCGGTTGGTGTTTGAAAAAGAAGATATAACATCAGATGAAAGAAGATTGGCGAAAACGATTAATTTTGGTGTTATTTATGGAATGGGTTATTTAAGGTTTTCGCGTTCAACAGGTGTGGATAAAACCCTGGCTAACGAGTTTATTCAACGTTTTTACAGTCGCTATCCGAAAGTTTTTGAATATTTGGAGAGTGTAAAAAAACAAGCGATCGCTCAAGGATATGTCGAAACAATTTTAGGGCGTCGTCGTTATTTTGATTTTACCAGCAACAGCATCCACAAGTACAAAGGCAATAAGTTAGAAGATATTGACTTGAAAAAACTTGGTAATTTGGGTGCTTTCGATGCCGGATTATTACGCGCTGCTGCTAACGCACCAATTCAAGGTTCTAGTGCTGATATTATCAAAATTGCAATGGTGAAAATGCATGAAGTTTTGCAAAGTTATCAATCGCGGTTATTGTTGCAAGTTCACGATGAATTAGTTTTTGAAGTTCTCCCAAGTGAGTGGTCAGAATTAGAACCGCAAATTAAGTCAGCGATGGAAAATGCTGTATCGTTGACTGTGCCGTTAATTGTAGATGTCCGTGCGGGTGACAATTGGATGGAGACGAAGTAGTTAGCTTTAAAGTGACGCCCTATGGGTGAATCAGGCAGAAGACTTGCTTGCGACAACCGCAGGTTCATCCTTCAACGTCCTTTGCACCTGTACCCCAAGCAATACCAATTTTGTTGCCGTCCACACTGACAGAGCCAACCATAAAATATGGTTGCTGTGATAATACCATGCAACGACTGCTAGGGGCATAAACCCAAACATTGCTCCGCTCAAGGAGGCGTTACGCATTCGTTCCCCTAAGGCTAAACCCGCAAAGTATCCATCTAGTATCAGAGAAACTGAAAAAAATCCCAGCACGGGGAGTAGCCACGGAATATAGCTTTTAAGAAGCGAAGTTACTTCAC
>CASBQC010000181.1 GCA_949127805.1 Nostocales cyanobacterium PMM_0081 | reverse complement strand
CCCTTGGACGCTCACCTGGACACTCATTGGACAGCCTTCCACTTATATGTGTCTGAGATGCTGCATGAATATTTCACTCGCAAGCTGTCCAATGAGTGAAAGAGCGTTTGTGAAACCCAGTCCAGTACCACGACATTCTGGGTGAATCACAACATCCCAAATTGTGGCACGATAGATACCATCAGAAGTTGCCCTCGCAAAGCCAATGAGTCGTTCTTGATTATGGACGGTAATCACTGGCAGACTGTTAGCAATGGCTATACCCATATCTTCTATACTGCGTCCTTTTGCCCAGAAGGCTCCAATATTAAATAGCTCTTGGAGTTGGTAAAGGTCAATTTCCGACTTGCGATCGCTAAATTGAACTTGAGTATAATTCATGCCACCCTATCCGATATTTACAGTATATTTGCTATGATGAAGTTTTCTTTTTTTCAGATAACTATAGTAGTATATCTATTGAAAACACCTGACAGTGGCTATCCTTAAGTCATATTTTTATCAATTTTGCCTGTTAGATATATATTCCAACTAATTGAAAATTTTATACATCAAGATTTATTGACAAATCCACTTCCACAGTGGATGACTCGATCCTTGTTGGCGTATTCGACAAACTTGTTTTTCTAAACGTTGCTGTTCTTGGTGTGGTAAACCCATTAAGATATTCCGACTTTGCCAAACTAAAACAGCAGTAGTCATACCAATACAAAAAGCTAAACCAATGGTAGAGAATGGATGATAAAAAAGTCCATACCGTACCGCTATCCAGGTAAAGTATTGTTGCCACAGAACAATTTCTTCACGCAAAGACCACAAGCAAATCGGCGCAAGGGTAAGCCACAAAAATAGGCAAAACAACCATCTACCGTATACTGTCAATCGGTGTAACTTTTCTACTTGTAGAACAAAAGATGCATCTGTTATTGGCGGTTTTTCGGGTTTATCCATAGGTTAGAGGTTGTTAGTTGTTAGTTGGAGCGTTGTTAGTTGTTAGTTGTCAAAAATTATTCTTATCGACTATCGACTATCCACTATCGACTATCCACTATCGACTATCGACTATCGACTATCGACTAACCACTATCCACTAACCACTATCCACTAACTTTTAACAGACGTATCCATCGTTTCTGTACTGGCTGTGGGTGTCGATGAACCAGTGCGATCGCGCCACCAAGCTAAAAGAGTACTGGCGATGAATATACTAGAATAAGCGCCCATTGTAAAGCCAATAATCAAGGCTAGGGCAAAGTTATGCAAAGTTTCCCCACCAAACAGAAAGATAGAAAATAATGTCAGCAACACGGTTAAAGTTGTGTTGATTGACCGTGCTAAGGTTTGGTTTACGGCATCGTCTACAATATCATTGATTGGTCGGCTAGGATTGGTTTGGATGGTTTCGCGAATGCGATCGTAAATCACTACGGTGTCATTCACCGAAAAACCTGTAATTGTCAACAAGGCGACAATGAACAGACTATCAACTTCAGTGCCAAATACCAAACCAAAAATTGAAAACATCCCTGTTGTAATCAAGATGTCGTGAAACAAAGCAACAATCGCAAATACGGCATAATCTAACTGAAACCGAAAGCTCATGTAGACGGTGATGCCAATAAAAGAGACGACTAGAGCTAATAAACCAGACCTAAATAGTTCTGCCCCTAATGTAGGACCTACGGAGTCAAGTTGATTTTTTTGCGGGTCAAAAACGCCGATTTTTTCGCTTAAGGCGTTTTGTAATTTGCTGCGTTGATCGACATTCAAATCTTTTGTGCGAATTGTGATGCCATTCTCACCAGCAACTTGAATGTTACTATCGCCTATTCCCTGTTCTTTGGCTACTTCGCGAACAGCAGTAATATCAATTGGTTTATCGCAATTTCCGGGTTTTGTGCAATCGCGTTCAAATTGCAAACGCGTACCACCGATAAAATCCAAACTGGGACGCAGTGGTGCTTTGATTCCCGGTGTTTGCCAAGAAATCAGCATTGAGATGATACCACTGATGATGATGACAGCAGAAACAGTCCACCAAAGCGATCGCGATTTATTTATACTTAGTTTCATTTAGCTACCTCTGCCTTATTCGAGCTTGGCAGGTTAGGAGAAAAAAGTTCTGGTTTCTTCAATGCGGGTATTGAAATTGCCAAAAACAAAAGTGTCCGACTACAGGTAATCGCTGTAAACATACTAACTGCTACACCCAAAGCCAAAGTTAGGGCAAAGCCTTTGACTAACCCAGACCCCAGCCAGAACAAAGCACCACAAGCAATCCATGTGGTAACGTTACTATCTAAAATACTAGAAAATGCCCGGTAAAAACCAGATTCTACAGAACGATACAGCTTTTTACCTGATTGTAATTCTTCCCGCGTGCGCTCAAAAATTAATACGTTAGCATCAACCGCCATCCCAATACTGAGGATAAATCCGGCAATTCCTGGCAGTGTGAGAGTGATACCTAACAAAGCAAAGCAAGCCCAAGTCAGCAAAGAGTAGATTACTAACGATATATCGGCAATAAATCCTGGTAGTCGATAGTACACCACCATAAAAATTAATACTAAACTCAGACCACCGATACCAGCATAAATACTGCGTTGAATGCTGTCTTTACCCAAAGTTGCGCCGACTGTGCGTCTTTCGGCAATTTCTACTGGTACGGGTAATGCACCACCGCGTAATTGCACGCCTAAATCGTTTGCTTCTTGTGCCGTAAATCTGCCTGTAATTACCGCAGCACCACCGCTAATACCTGCGGCAGCAAATTCTGGACCGACGGTAGGAGCACTAATGGATTCATTATCCAAAAATATACCAATACTGCGACCAGTACCGGCGAGATTTTTTGTCAGTTGGGCAAATAATTCCCCACCCTTGGTATCAAAGCGAATGGCAACATTCCAGTTGTTGGCTTGAGTGGGTTCACCATAAGCATCTTTGAGGAATTTACCAGTTAAAGGCGGGTTGGTACTTTCAAATAATTCAGCGATCGCTTGATTATTATTTTGTAATTCTTCTTTATTTTTCGCAATTGCGGCTGCATCTTTAGTTTTAATCAATTCCTGTTGTTTAGCTTTCAATTCCTGTCGCGATCTTTGGAAAGCAAACAATTGAGTTTCTGTACCTGCTTTTTGCAAGCGGAATTCTAGCTGTGCAGTACCTCCCAGAACTCGTTCAGCTTGTTCTGGGTCGTTAACTCCGGGTAGTTGCACTAAAATTTTGTCTGAACCCACCGTTTGAATAACTGGTTCAGAAACACCAAGACCGTTGATGCGTCCTTCAACTACTTTTTTCACAGCTTCCAATTCGCGTTCGGTGATTTGCTTAATCTCCGCTGTTGGTTTGACCTGAATTGTTAGCTGTGAACCTCCGCGTAAATCCAGTCCTAGCGGAATCGGAATTGTCGCAATTACCGTAATCGCGGCAATTACCATAACTAAAATCAAGGCTAATAGCGATCGCTGTCTTTGCATACCATAACTCGCAACTGACAAAGGCTATGATAGCGCTATTTTACCCTTGTTATGAGTTATGAGTTATGAGTCAACAGTCAACGGTCAATGGTCAACGGTCAAGAACAGTTTCTTTTGACTCTTGACTTTTGACTCTTGTACAGACGTTCCACTGGAACGTCTCTACGACTCTTGACTCTTAACTAATTCCTCAAACTCGCAAAGTTACCATTTTTTCTACAGCTTCGACTATTTGCTCTGGTTGAACAATTGTTAAGCGCTCTAGATTGCCATTGTAAGGTGTGGGAATATCTTGGGAAGAAAGCCGCAATACTGGCGCATCTAATTCATCAAACAGGCGATCGTTAATACAAGCAATTAATTCGGCGGCTATACCACCAGTTCGCATTGCTTCTTCAACAATGATCACGCGATGAGTTTTCCGCACTGATTCACCGATAGTATCCATATCCAGCGGTTTCAAGGATATCAAGTCAATTACTTCTGGGTCATAACCTTGTTTTTCCAGAACTTTCACTGCTTGGGCTACATGATACCGCATCCGTGAATAGGTGATGATTGTCACATCTTTCCCAGGACGCACCATTTCTGCTTTATCTAATGGCAGTAAATATTCTTCTTCTGGTAGGTCTTCTTTCAAGTTGTAAAGCAGAACGTGTTCAAAGAACAATACCGGGTTATCATCGCGGATAGCTGATTTCAGCAATCCTTTGGCGTTGTAAGGTGTAGAGCAGGTAACAATTTTTAAGCCAGGAACAGCTTGAAAGTATGTTTCTAATCGTTGGGAATGTTCTGCCCCTAGTTGCCGTCCTACCCCTCCTGGACCGCGAATTACCATCGGAATTTTAAAGTTACCGCCGGAAGTATAGCGCAGCATCCCGGCGTTATTAGATATTTGGTTAAAGGCAAGCAGCAAAAAGCCCATGTTCATGCCTTCGATTATCGGTCTTAAGCCGGTCATCGCTGCCCCTACTGCCATTCCAGTAAAGCTGTTTTCGGCAATGGGGGTGTCGAGAATTCGTAGCTCACCGTATTTTTGATATAGGTCTTTGGTGACTTTGTAAGACCCTCCATAATGTCCTACGTCTTCACCGAGGACGAATACGCTCTGATCACGCGCCATTTCTTCGTCAATGGCTTCTCGTAGGGCGTTGAAGAATAAAGTTTCTGCCATTTAAATCTTTAATACAATTCTTGTTTTGAATCTTATCGCGCTACAGGCAAAAATACAGTTAGCGATCGCACTACTTGAGTAAAAAAGCGCAAATCATCAAGTCCCTTAGCACTTCTGTTTTCGGCGTGTTCCCTTTCCTACTCCTGCACAATCTCATACAAATCTTCGATTAACACGTCAAACGTCCGCGCCAACTTGTGTAAGGCAGTAACGTCAACTGTTGCCAATCCCGGAGAACGCGCATAAACCTTTATTGCACTGTAACCTACCCCGGAGCGATCAGAAACTTCCTTTAGCGTCCAACCTTTTTCTGCGGCATACTCTTTTATCCGCAACTTCACCAATCCCATGCTTGACAAAAGGTATGTATGTGCCTTTTAATATTAAAGTAACAAAAAGCGATCGCCTGATAAGTTTTGCTATTCATGCGATCGCCTGAATAACATTAAATCTGATTTTATGATAGCAATAATTAAGCAAGAATCAAAACATGTTAATCCATGCGATCGCACTTCTTTAGACCAAGAGTAACTATCCCAGAAAGCAACTAGCTATTCTTTACTGCCCAATAGCGTAATAATTCCTGCTATTCCTGCACAATTTCATACAAATCTTCTATCAACACATCAAACGTCTGCGCCAACTTGTGTAGAGAAGTTACGTCAACGCTTGCCAATCCAGAAGACCTAGCATAATTCTTCAGCGTTGTGTACGCAACTCCCGACCTATCGGAAACTTCCTTTAGCGTCCATCCCCTTTCGCCAGCGTACTCTTTTATCCGCAACTTGACCAATCCCATCCTTGACATAAGACCATTATTGGTCTATAATATTTCTAAGTACAAAAAGCAATCGCCTGATAACTTTTGCTATTCATGCGATCGCCTGACTAAAATTAAATCTAATCCCATGATAGCAATAATCAAGCAAGAGTCAAACGAAATTAATCCTTTATCTAGATTCGTGACAGTTGAGGCAGTGGCTCTGCTTCTCAATATCGACGCTGCTGAAATTAAAGAAATCCGCTTGTGGAGATATATGATCTTGGTGGTGGCTGACGGCATGAGTAGATTTGTCAGTTACGCCGAAATTCCTCCAATTTTAGGAGTTGCTTCTCCTACGGTAAAAGATTTTCTCGTTTGGCGCAAACGTTGGCTTAAGTTAAAAACTAATCACGTTCCGGATTTTTGGTGTCAGTTTTACGCGCAAAAATTTGGACAAAGTAACGACTTAGAAGAATTAAAACGATGGGGGCAATTAATTGCTACCATCAAGTTTGCTTTGTCACAAAAAGTTATACAGGCGTTACGAAGCTTGTATGCTGAAGAAAGATATTGTCTCAGGTATAGCGCATGTGTGACACATGGGTTGTAATTTTGTAGTTGGCACTCTTCGTGCCTAAAAAATAAGCGTTGAAACGCTTACTACGAAATCAAATATTAAGTTTTATTTAGGTGCATTTATGGTAATTCAGATACTTGAGTTACCTGATTATTATCTGGAAAGCGTTTCGGTCTTCCGGGTTTGCGCTTGTGTCGTTGATTAATTGACTTTTCGCTGGCTTGTGCGAACTCTTCAGGTGTACATTTAAACAGGCGCAAAGTGTCTAAAAATTTCTTTGGTGTCATTGTTGGTTCTGTGCGTCCTGCTTCCCAGTTGCGAACACTTGTTTCACTGATTGCAAGTCTGAAGGCAACTTCAGCACGGCTTAGTCCCGCACGCTCTCTCAGGACTTGCATATCCATATTCTCATATCTCCTTGAAAAATTTTTAAACGGGTTTATTAAATCAATTGACGTGAAAATGAAAATTGAAAAAGTTTATTAACTATATTCTTTCGCCTACCAGTCTGGCAAAGGAAGCAACGCTCCACTTGTGTAGTATCTCGTAGGAGGGTTTTAATTATAACATTAAACCATTGCCCCAAGTAATGTAAAGCGGTATTTTCCACGGTTAAAGCTGGGGCAATGGGCAATGGGAGATTTTTTCCATGCCCTTATGCCCTTATGCCCTTATGCCCTTATGCCCTTATGCCCCATTGATTATTTTTCTAACCACCGCGCCGCATCTTTGGCGTGGTAGGTCAAAATTAAGTCAGCGCCGGCGCGTTTAAATCCGGTTAAAGTTTCCATAACCACGCGCTGTTCGTCAATCCAGCCGTTGAGGGCAGCGGCTTTAACCATTGCATACTCACCGGAAACATTGTAAGCAGCAACGGGTAAGTTGCAGCTTTGTTTGACGCGCCAGATAATGTCCATGTATGCCAAAGCTGGCTTAACCATAAGCATATCAGCACCTTCAGCGATATCAAGTTCAATTTCTTTAATCGCTTCAGTAGCGTTACTTGGGTCCATTTGATAAGTTCTGCGATCGCCAAATTGCGGTGTAGAATCTGCTGCATCGCGAAAAGGACCGTAGTAAGCCGAAGCATACTTAGCGGCATAGGACATAATCGGTGTATCTTGAAATCCAGCTTCATCTAAACCGGCGCGAATTGCTTGGACAAATCCATCCATCATTCCCGAAGGTGCGATGATATCGGCGCCGGCTTTCACTTGCGATACTGCTGTTTTCTTGAGTAATTCCAAAGTCGGATCGTTCAAAACCCTTCCTGTCAAATCACCAACTTGCAGATAACCGCAGTGACCGTGACTGGTATACTCACACAAACAAGTATCAGCGATGATAATTAAATCTGGTACTGCTTCTTTGACAGCAGTTGCAGCTTTTTGGACAATACCGCAATCATGCCATGCACCAGTAGCATCTACATCTTTATCTGCGGGAATCCCAAATAAAATAATCGCGGGGATTCCTAAGTCATAAACTTCTTTGGCTTCTTCAACAATTTTGTCTACCGAAAGTTGATAAACTCCCGGCATTGATTTGACTTCATTCGCGATTCCCTCACCTGGTACAGCAAACAGAGGGTAAATTAAATCACTTGTATTCAGAACAGTTTCACGGACCATTCGACGCAGTTGAGAATTGGTACGCAAACGGCGAGGGCGATGTTGAGGAAACATAACGTTTTTTCAAGATTTACCATACTTTATGGGGTGATGCTGCGCCAAGGCGTGCGATCGCTTCACCCCATGAAGTATGGTAAACCCCTCTATGAACCAAGTTGTGAAAATATTATCAAAGGTTAACAGGATTGGGGAAGGGGGGAGAAATATTTCTTTTTTCGCCGTTGCTGATTTCATCTATGAATATGATATCTCATACCAAATTACAAGGGTTTCGGGCAACGCATATTTAAATTCGGTCGATGTCTATTAGACATAGACGTGAAAAAGAATGTAGAGACGTAGCATGCTACGTCTGTTACAAGGGTTTCGGGCAACGCATAATTAAATTCCGTCGATGTCTATTACCTAGTCTGTTGAATTGTCTGAACAATTTCCTGTGCTACTTGCACGCTACTGAGATAGCTTTCGTGAGCCTGACCGCCGTACAATAACATCACTAAGGCTTTCTGACTGAAAGGTTGCATTAAAGATTCGAGAAAGCTTAATTTGCTGATGATGTCTTTAATTTCAATATTTCGCTGCAATCCATCGACTAAACTGTAGATTAAAGGGTTGAGAGGCCAAGCGATAGGATCTGCGGGATGAAGGTAGTTCCGCCAAGGTAGTTTGTTACTATCTTGTTTATCGCTAAGATTGCCTACAAGTTGTTTTAAGTTTGGTGTAATATCGTGAGTGGCGCGTTGTTGTGCTTGTTGTTCTGTTAGTTCTGGGGTCAAAGCTTGATTTTCGCCTTTGACTATATCCAGTAAACTGAAGATGGCGATCGGTGATGCCATTGTGTGAATGCTGGCAATGCGAATACCTTCTTCTCGGTTTGGTTCTAACCCATAGAAACAGCTGCGAATTGCCATTACGCTGTCATGACCGGGGATAGTCGGGTCATCCCAACGGGCTGCGAATAGTATATCAAAAAGGATGAATGTTCCCCAACTGTGGGTAACTAGATGTAAGCGATCGCCTTGACTCTGGCTTTTTAATCTATCTTCTATCTGTTCCCTCAGCGTTTCCACAATCTTAGATCCGACACTGCGGCTGATATACAAAGCCGCATCACCCATAAAGTGAAGAATTGTATTTTGGCGTGTATTCTGAAACCATAATTGATGCCAACAACTATCAGCATGTTGGATCTGGGACATTAGTTCTTGCTCTGATTCGATGTTTACATCACCCCAATACAAAGGTATTGATTCAGGGTAAGGGTCGCCAATTAACCTGTTGATATGTCCAATTAATTGATTAGCGTAAGTGCGTTTTTCTCGCTGCTCGCGAGTATTTACACCGTGCAGAAATAAAATATAGTCAGTAGCCATCGGAAAACCTCTTGAAATTACGATACAAAGAATTTTTGATGGTTATGACTTCAACAAGTTACAGTAATTTTCCCAAAAAATCACTGTTTGCTTCAAGAAAAGTTATAAAAGACACTTTCATCGGACTTAGGCGAAGTTATGTAAAAACCTTCGCGTTGGTGTCGCAGACAAGGCTACCGCAGAAAACATGCAGAACATCTTGCGTCAACCAAAACCCTTGTAGAGACGTTCCGTCGGAACGTCTCTAAGTCTTTTATGGAGATGTCTAGAGAAGAGTTTTTACGTAAGTTGCGTTTTCGCAAAAATTAATGGACACAAAACAAAGCGTCACAAACTTAGGTGAAAATTTTGCACATGTCAGACAAACTACAAGAAGTGCTTAACTGTCCTCTGCCCTACGACTTATGAGGTTGTGGGGCAATTTTGTATTTGACCAAATAATTACTAATTCGCGCATTAAATGGGTTCAGAGCTACCACTAAATTAAAAATTTAGTGGTCAACAAGACAGTGGTGGGTTCAGAGCTACCACTGATTGCAATTATGAATTATTAATTATAAGTTATGAATTAAATTGACAGCTTATTTGCCATCTTGATGATGGATGAAAAAAAATTATCAAATTAATTAACGATCTTTGGCTAGTGGTAAATGTTTAGGCATTTATTACTAGCCAATTTGTGCTATAGAAGCCGGAAAATGAAGGGATAACGAAACGGTTTATCTGGATCGCTTAAAACATTGGTAAGCGCCCAAATCGTTAGTCCCCAATGTAAAAGATATCCTAACCCTGCCAATGGAAATAGTAAACCAAAGGTGACAACAATTAACACTGTAATAACTGCACCATAAAGCCAGACATTAAAGTGGAAGTTAATGGCTTCTTTGGCATTTTTTTTCACAACGGGGTCATCACTGACGAATAGCATGGCAATAGGTACACCGACAGATACAAATGCCGTACTAAAAAAGATGGCTCCATGACACAGTGCTGATAGAAGCTTTCGCTTGTCCGTGTCGTACATTCGCTATCTCCGATTAAATCAAGTTTTAAGTTACCCTATCGACCCTATCACGAGCACCGTTGTCTTAAGATTAAAAGACTCGCTAAAGTTGGAAATAGTTAAGTTAAGTTAAGTTACAAGGTTAAGCTTTATCAATTATGTCTACTGAACTTCAATCTGAACTCGATCAAGCTGTTAAACAACGTCGCAATTTTGCCATTATTTCTCACCCTGACGCGGGGAAAACTACGCTGACTGAAAAGCTACTTTTATACGGGGGTGCAATTCACGAAGCTGGAGCCGTCAAAGCACGCAGAGCGCAGCGCAAAGCGACTTCTGACTGGATGGCAATGGAACAACAAAGAGGTATTTCCATTACTTCTACGGTGTTGCAGTTTGAATATCAGCATTTTCAAATAAATTTATTAGATACTCCGGGACACCAAGATTTCAGTGAAGATACTTACCGAACTTTAGCCGCAGCTGATAACGCGGTGATGTTGATTGACACGGCTAAGGGTTTGGAAGTGCAAACCCGAAAGTTGTTTGAAGTGTGTAAAATGCGGGGTATTCCGATTTTTACATTTATCAACAAGCTCGATCGCCCAGGAAGAGAACCTCTAGAATTGTTGGATGAGATTGAGCAAGAATTAGGCTTGCAAACTTATGCGGTAAACTGGCCCATTGGGATGGGCGATCGCTTTAAAGGTGTATTCGACCGACACAAACAGCAAATTCACCTCTTTGAACGCAGCGCTCACGGTAGTCGCGAAGCGCGGAATACAATAATTGACTTAGGCGATGCCAAAATAGAAGAACTATTAGAAGAAGAACTTTACTTTCAACTAAAAAACGATTTAGAACTTCTCGAAGGAGTCGGACCGGAACTTGATTTAGATTTAGTGCATCAAGGAAAAATGACGCCTGTATTTTTCGGTAGCGCCATGACCAACTTCGGGGTAGAATTATTCCTCAAATACTTCCTCGATTATGCCCTGCAACCAGGTGTCCATAATAGCAGCGTCGGCGAAGTTCCCCCAACCTATCCGGAGTTTTCGGGATTTGTTTTCAAACTTCAGGCTAACATGGACCCGAAACATCGCGATCGCGTGGCATTTATCCGCGTCTGTACAGGGAAATTTGAAAAAGATATGACGGTGAATCATGCCCGCACTGGTAAAATCATCCGTCTATCTCGTCCCCAAAAATTATTTGCTCAAGAACGGGAATCCATTGATGTAGCTTATGCAGGCGATGTTATTGGTTTAAATAATCCTGGTGTTTTTGCGATCGGCGATACAATTTACGTTGGGCAGAAGTTGGAGTATGAAGGTATCCCCTATTTTTCGCCAGAATTATTCGCGATTCTCAGAAATCCTAACCCCTCCAAATTCAAGCAATTCCAAAAAGGTATTTCCGAATTGCGCGAAGAAGGTGCAGTACAAATTATGTACTCAACTGATGAAGCCAAACGCGATCCAATTTTGGCGGCAGTAGGTCAGTTGCAATTCGAGGTGGTACAGTTTCGCTTGCAAAATGAATATGGCGTAGAAACCCAGCTGGAATTATTGCCCTACAGCGTCGCTCGTTGGGTTCAGGGTGGTTGGGAACCTTTGAATAAGGTGGGACGTTTATTCAACACCACTACAGTCAAAGACAGCATGGATCGCCCAGTGTTGCTGTTCCGCAATGAATGGAATTGCCAGCAATTAGAACAAGACCATCCAGAATTGAAATTGAGCGCAGTAGCCCCGGTGTTTTCCAGTCAACCAGTGGAAGGATAATTCACTAGTTGCGGATAATTGCGGGCGCGGATGATTTATCTAAAGTATGAAGTATGAAGTATGAAGTATGAAATAAATACTATGGGGTTTAACAAATACGTCTCGAATACGGGTTTTATTTGGGCTTTCTTTCAAATAAGCGTTCAAATTCTTTCTATTTTCATCCTTCATCTTTTATCCTTCATCCTTTTTAAGAGGTATAAGTTTACAATTGGAGTCCAAGGATTTGTATGCCGACCCATGCCGAATCGTCTTTGGAGGCTGGTTTGGTTGCCCTCAAACAAGGGGATTATCAGAATGCGATCGCTCAACTAGAAACCGTTGCTAGCAATACTACTGCTCGAAAGGTTGCTGTATTGCAAGCTAAAGTTGGGTTGGTGATGGCTTATGCACGCAGCGGCGATGGCGAGAAAGCGATCGCCCTGTGTCAAACTCTGACAGAGATTAATAATCCTCAAGTTAAAGAGTGGGCAGACCGCGCCCTCAAAGAATTGACAAAACCGAAAAAATCTGATATAGATTTAAAAAAATCCGAATCGGGATTTGTCCCCTTGAAAAATTCCGACGATAATTATCGCCCAAAACCAGACCCAATCAATCCCTTAAATTCGTCGGTAACACAAGTAGTAGTCAAAATTAATAATTCCAACAGCGAATCAGATAACTTTTTACCACCCGGAAATCGAATCGCCAAAAATACACAAATGTATTGGCGACACGCTGCACGCGCAAAAGTATGGCAGCCCAGGCACAAGTCAAATTTACTACCTTTACGGCTATTAACAGCAGGAACATTCGTCGCTCTATTTTGGGTGATGCGGGCAATTCTCAAGCTGTTGATGAATTGGAGCAATAATATTTTATACAATATTCACTTGCAGCCATTGCAGCTTTTGTATCGAGATCCCACTCAATTTTTGCTGATAGCATTGGTAATTCTGATTTTAGCATCGCCTTGGTTGTTAGATTGGCTGTTGACTAACTTTTATGGTCGGCGAGAGTTGCCAAAAGAAACCTTAAATGCTCACAGTCGCGAAACGGTAAGGCTGCTACAACGTTACTGCCAACAGCGACGCTGGATCTCGCCCAAATTAAGCGTTTTGCCAATTACTGCACCAATTGCCCTCAGTTACGGTTATTTACCCCGCACTGCTCGAATTGTAGTAAGTCTTGGGTTGTTAGAGCAACTGGCAGATGATGAAATTGCCACAATCTACGCTTCTGAGTTGGCGCATATTACTCACGGGGATTGTGCGGTGATGTCTTTGGTGCTGTTGCTGACGTTGCCGATTTATCGAGTGTATGAACAAGTTTCCCAGTGGACGGACAAAATATCAAACAAAATTTTGCAAATACCCGGAGTAGTCATATCTAGTCTGGCTTATGGCGTTTGGTGTTTGCTGACTGGCACGGCTTTATGGTTATCTAAGTTGCGAGTTTATTATAGCGATCGCCTAGCTGCGGAAATCACCGGCAATCCCAATGCTTTGGTTCGCGCTTTACTAAAAATTGCCATTGGTGTTGCAACTGATATCGAAAAACAAGAACACACTTCTTGGCAGCTGGAGAGCTTGAATATTGTAGCACCAGTCAGCCATCAGCAGAGCCTTTGTTTAGGTAGTATTGCCGGTCAGATATCTTTTGAATCATTTTTAATGTGGGATAGTCTCAATCCTTATCGGCGATGGTTTACAATTAACAGTAGTCACCCCATGATTGGCGATCGCATCCAACGGCTTTGTGAAATAGCTCGCCATTGGCATCTAGACCTAGAACTATATCTGACGAACCAACAACCCTTAAAAATCAAGGCTTCGTCTTTTGTTTTACAAATCGCACCCTTTTTAGGAATTCCTTTCGGTTTGATGTTTGCAGGTGTTTTATGCCTAATGTGGCAAATAGCATTTTCATTCAAGTTGTTTAACCTGAAGTGGATATACGACGATTGGTCATTCGTTAACGGTTGCGTACTGATTGGCATTAGCATCGGTATAGTAATGCGGCTTCTTTATTTCTTTCCCGATGCAGATATGAAACCTTCGATACTGCAAAGTTTTCTTCCGGATGCTAAATCTACCACCATACACACAGGCGATCGCCTGCCCAATTTGTTAGCCAATCCATCAGCCCTTCCTATCGATAGCATTAGAGTGCGTCTTGTCGGTAAGTTATTAGGTCGTCGCGGCACTAGCAACTCTTTAGAACAAGATTTAATTTTACAAACTAACACTGGTTTAGTGAAATTACATCATATTTCTGGACTGTTGCAGTTAGTCAATCCCCAAGACTGGATTGGTCGGCAAATTACTGTTACAGGTTGGTTTCGTCGAGGTGCGACACCTTGGATCGACATCCAAACGTTACAAACTCAAAACGGGCAGACCATTAACAGTCTTCATCTTCTTTGGTCTATGGTTTTGGCACTTGCAGCACTAGCTTGGGGTGGGTACATTCTTTTAAAGGGGTAGTTGTTGGTTGGAGCGTTGGAGCGTTGACGGTTAACAATCATCCACGCTTCCACGCTCTCACCATCCACAGCCTTGGACGCTCACCTGGACAAAAATGGACAGCCTTCCACGAAGAAGTGTCTGAGATGCTGCATGAATATTTCAAAACAAGGCTGTCCATTTTTGTCTATCGTTTGTGAAACCCAGCAAAATGTAAACAAAAGTTGCAGATTATTTTCTTACATGTTACATTTTTTAACACAATTAGCAACTGACATAACTGAGTTTTTTAGCTTAGTTATTAGTTTTGTTTGCTTGAACCAACCGATCAACCTATCTCCTTTATTCTGTGACAACACAGCAAATCAACCAGCCAATGGCTGGTTTTTATTTCTCAGAGACCAAATTGGCGCTGGGAATTAGGTATTTTATGCTACGATGCAATGAAGCTACTGTCGGAAATGTAAGCGTGGAATTGGCTACGTAGATAAATACCGTGGTAATGTAAAGAATGGCGTTTGGTTATCCCCAACAAGGGCATAGAAAAAGTTTTTTGTGGCAGGCGTTCTTACTGTTAAATTTACAAATCTTAGAATTAAGGTGTAAAAGAGCGTTGTCGCGCTTGACTATTAAACAATTTGATCCTGACGAAAAACTGTATTGTATAGGTTGGCAGTTTTGAGTAAAAAAAATTGGTTGATGGCAATTTTGATCAAAAGCATCTATATAAAAGCCAAAACCAAGGGATTGTTTTCTTGCCCAATCGATAGTTCATTTAACTCCGGAGGTATAGTTCATGTCCGTTCGCCTATACATAGGTAATTTGCCCAAAGAAGAAATAGACCGTCAAGAACTGCAAGCAGTTTTTGCTGAAGAAGGTGAGGCTGTCACTACTAAATTAATCAAAGACCGGAAAACAGGCAAATGCCGTGGCTTCGGTTTTCTCACAGTCAACGAT
>CASBQC010000180.1 GCA_949127805.1 Nostocales cyanobacterium PMM_0081 | reverse complement strand
TCCTCATCTACCTCATCCCCCTCATCCTCCTCATCTACCTCATCCTCCTCATCTACCTCATCCCCCTCATCCCCCTCATCTGCCTCATCCCCCTCGTCACTCTCGATATAACTGAGCAACAGTTGAGCTGCTTGTTGACCCAACTTGCGGAGGGCTTGTTGCAATTTTTGGCGTTGATTCAATGACAATTTTAAAAAGTTGTCGGGATGTCCTTGGGTACATAGGTAATAACTTGCCTGAATCAACTGCTGTTGTACGGCTTGCCCCAAGATTGTTAGATAATTTGTATAAGCAATTTGGAGTTCTGACGCGATCGCTTCAATCGCTTCTTCCATCGCTATAATATCTTTTTCGATTCGCTCGATCGCTCTCGCCATAGCTTTTCGTTATTGTCCATCTGAACTTTTTTTATGGTACAAATGTACGTATTTATTTAAGGATAACTTACCCAAGGATTTTAGATTTTGAATTTGTCCAGGACTATTGAGATATTGCACCAATCTCAACAACCGCCTCAGAATGAATTCTGAGGCTAATAGCCAAAGTCTTCGCGTATAAGACTAAATGCTTACGAAAGAATACTTTCAGTCCATTTTAATGGAATGCGCGCTATTAGCCTGTGAAATTTATTTCTGGGCGGGCGATGGTGCTAATCGAGAATGGTGCAAGATATCAGACTAGAAACTGGGGACTAGGAGTTTTTATCTGTACTGGGAAAGCACAGTTTATGACGACTATTAATAAAATACAGGTCAGCATCATTCGCTAGACCTGTATTTAAAAGAGTCATTTGTCCTTCATCTGATTCAATGACCTGCTTTGACCTGCTTTGACCTGCTTTGACCTGCTTTGACTAATTTACTTAGTCCCCATTTGTGCCGCGACTTCTTCAGCAAAGTTGCTTTCTTGCTTTTCAATGCCTTCACCCAGCACATAGCGAACAAAGTGACGAACTTCGATGTCTTCGCCTATTTGACCCTTTACTTGCTTCACCAAGTCTTCGACAGAAATACTTTGGTCGCGAATGTAAGGCTGATCCATCAAAGCCATTTCTTTCAGGCGTTTTTCAATTCGTCCCTGAACAATTTTTTCTTTGATGTTTTCTGGCTTGTTTCCTAAGTCATCGCGTCCCATTTCGATGTCTTTTTCTTTTTGGGCAACTTCTGGAGGGACTTCGCTGACGTTGACATACTCAACGTTGGGACAAGCAGCAACTTGCATGGCGATGTTTCGTGCCAAGGTTTGGAACTCTTCTCGACCGGAGGGTGCATCAGTTTTGCTGTTCAGTTCAACCAAGACGCCGACGCGACCGCCAGTGTGAATGTAGCTGTCTACGATGCCTTGTGTTCCTTCAATTGTAAACTTGACGAAGCGACGCACCTGCATATTTTCGCCTAGTTTGGCGATCGCTTGCTTGATGAATTCTTCGACTGTCACACTTTTATCTTCAATGTAAGGTTGAGCCAGCAATGACTCAACGTTCTCAGCGCTTGCTGCTTGCTGCGCTAAGTTCTTAACAAGAGTTTTAAAAGCCTCGTTACGAGCGACAAAATCTGTTTGACAGTTGACTTCCAATAGTACACCAACCCGACCACCTGGTTGAATATAAGTGTCTACCAGACCTTCTGCCGCGATGCGATCGCTTTTTTTACCCGCCGTAGCGATGCCTTTTTGTCGCAACCAATCGATGGATTTTTCCATGTCTCCATCGTTTTCTTTCAACGCCTTTTTGCAGTCCATCATGCCTGCACCGGTTTTTTGGCGTAATTCTTGGACGACTTTTGCAGATATTTCCGCCATGTTGCCTCAATTCCTACAAGACTTACAGTTGTAATCGCTTACGGGTGTTTAGTATTTCTATCTTACTCGGCGCAGGGACAGAAAACCCCTACGACGAATATGGAAAAATCCGTCTCACTCTTGGTGGGTAAACCCCACTAAGAGTGTGTCTGGTCGGAAAAATCCGCTTGAAGAGGGACAGAAAACCCACTTCTACGATTCTTCTTCCCCTTCGTCGGGAATTACTGAGTCAGTATACTCGGTTTCGTCGTAGTCTTCGTCATACTCGCCACCATCGTAATCTTCATCTTCGTATTCTGCATCCAACTGACCGTGACGACCTTCATAAATGGCATCTGCTAATTTACCGACTATCAGCTTGATAGACCTGATAGCATCATCATTTGCTGGTATGGGAACATCAACTACATCTGGGTCACAGTTTGTATCCAACATTGACACAATCGGAATCGAGAGTTTTTGGCATTCTTGAACTGCGTTATACTCGCGCTTTTGATCGACAATCACCACAATATCTGGCACTTTCCGCATTGATTTAATGCCGCCCAAATATTTCTGTAGCTTTGACATTTCCCGACGCAGCATTGAGGCTTCTTTTTTCGGCAATAAATCCAAGGCGCCTGTTTCTTCGCGGCGTTCCAAATCTTTGAGCCGATCTACGCGTGTTTTGATTGTCGTCCAGTTAGTCAGCATTCCGCCTAACCAGCGCTGGTTGATGTAATGCGAACCACAACGAGCCGCTTCTTGAGCAATGATTCCGGCTGCTTGGCGCTTGGTGCCAACAAAGAGGAATTTCTTGCCTTGTTCTGCTTCTGATCGCATGTAGCTGTAAGCATCTTCCATCAACTGTGCCGTTTGCACCAAGTCGATGATATGTACTCCATTACGAGAAGTGTAAATGTAAGGAGACATTTTCGGGTTCCAACGTCGCGTCTGATGCCCAAAGTGAACCCCAGACTCCATCATCTGAGCCAATGAAACAACTGGCATATATTTTTAACTCCTATTCGGGTTAAACCTCCATCCAGGCGTATTTCCCAAGTTGGAAACACCCGAACTCCCGGATGTGCGAGATTAGACAACCCTTCTAGCTTATCACAAAAAATTGCTGTTTGGGAAATAAAAACTCTTAATTTACGTGTTTCTGCTGTTTTTTATTTCCAGGCAATGAAAGTAAGCTCAGTGTTGAAGTAAGAAAATATATCTTTTGATTGATGTATGACATACTACCCAAGCGGTAAATGAAACAACCACCATTGCCTGCAAATGAGCAGGATAGGCTAAAGGCACTCCAGCGATATCAAATTCTTGATACCGAGCCGGAATCAGCATTCGATGATTTAACTGCTTTGGCGGCGTATATTTGTGGCACTCCAATTGCCTTAATTAGTCTACTCGACGATCATCGGCAATGGTTTAAATCAAGAGTTGGTTTAGAAGCAATAGAAACTCCTAGGGAATTGGCTTTTTGCGCTCATGCTATATGCCAGCCAGATAAAATGCTGATTGTGTCCAATGCGCTAGAAGATGAGCGTTTTGCCGCTAACCCGCTGGTTACAGCCGATCCCAATATTCGATTTTATGCCGGCGCACCCCTGATTACACCTGATGGTTTTGCTCTCGGCACTCTCTGCGTGATTGACCGTGTAGCGCGAGAACTCGACCCCCAAAAGATTGCAGCTTTACAAGCTCTTAGTCGTCAAGTAATTAGCCAGCTAGAACTAAAAATTAATATAGCCAAATTAAAGCACAATATTAGTAAGCAAGTGCAAGTAGAACAAAATCTACGCGGTACTAATCAGCGGTTAACCCAAGTTTTAAAGAAGTTGCGACAAACTCAAGTCCAACTGATTCAAAGTGAAAAAATGTCCAGCTTGGGTCATTTAATTGCTGGCATAGCTCACGAAATTAATAATCCTGTCAACTTTATCTATGGTAATCTCAGCCACGTTAATACTTATATTAAAGACTTACTTAATCTCTTAACTCTTTACCAACAACACTATCCTCATCCTAATGCCGAAATTATACATAAAGCCAAAGCAATAGATGTGAATTTCTTAGTAGAAGATTTACCCAAAATTTTATTTTCTATGGAAATCGGGACTGAGCGGATTAAAGAAATTGTTTTGTCTTTACGCAACTTTTCTCGATTAGGTGAATCAGAAAAGAAACTTGTTGATATCCATGAAGGGATTGAGAACACGTTATTAATTTTGCGGCATCGACTAACGGCAACAGCAGAGCATCCTAATATTGAAATGATTAAAGAATATGGCGACATTCCCCAGGTAGAATGCTATGCATCACAACTGAATCAAGTATTTATGAACATCTTGAGCAATGCTATAGATGCTGTGGAAGAATCAGTTATAAAAACACAAAATCCAAAACCAAAGATTAGAATTCGTACTGAAATTTCTCGCCCTAATTATGTTGTGATAAAAATTGCTGATAATGGCGCGGGTATTCCTGAAGAAATTCAACCACGCATATTTGACCCATTTTTCACTAGTAAGCCAGTGGGAAAAGGTACAGGTTTAGGACTTTCAATTAGCTATCAAATAGTGGTTGAGAAGCATGGCGGTACACTCAAATACAAAACAAAACCGAATAATGGCACTGAATTTTGGATTGAAGTTCCTGTTAAGTAGGTTGGGTGTTAGTTGATAGTTGATGGTTGATGGTTGTTTTTCCACTAACCACTAACCACTAACATTTTCGTGCTGAAGTTCACCATAAGCTGCATAAACTCCTTTGACGTTATACCAATTGAGAAAAATTCGGGCTATTTCTAATGCTAACTGAGGTTTACCTAAATTAATTAGCCATTGCAAAAAGGGTGCCATTGTGCGCTCGTTAAGTGTGCCGTTAAGTGAGAGAATTCCCCAAAGTAAGCGATGCAACCAAGTCATTTGAATCATCATTCGCACTTCCCAAGTTGGATGCTTTTGATAAAATAAAACTCCCATGCGTCCGCGTTGAATTTCTCTGTCAATTAAGCTCTTAATTTGTTCTAAGTTAAATGGTGGATGCCAATGATAACCGACTGCTTCTGGGCATTTAATCAGCTTTAAACCGAGTTCTTTAAGTCTGACACCTAGTTCTAAGTCTTCCCAGCCATAAAGTTGAAAGCGGGTGTCAAATAGTCCAGATTTCTCTAACCAATGTTTGGGAATAGCGACATTACCTGTAGCAAAAAAGGCAGCGGAAAAATCTGTTATTTTATAAGGTTCGGCGGTGGGGTTGTCAAAATTGCAAGTGTTAATAACTGCACCGTAAGTAAAAAAGCGATCGCTTCCTAATTTCTCTTGTCCCTCTACCAATGCAGTCTCATGGGCTTGCAAAAAATTCTCAAGTACTACTAAATCACTATCGATAAAGATAATTATGTCACCTTTTGCCTTTTCTACTCCTAAATTGCGAGCAGCAGCAGGTCCTGCGTGGTTTTGTTGAAAAGTTCGCACATGAGGAAACTCGCTTTGGTTTGCTTCCAACCATGACAATGTGCCATCAGTAGAACCATCATCCACCAAGACAACTTCGTAATCAGTAAAAGCATCACTTAGTTTCTGCACTTCTAAGGCTTTGAGGCACTTTTCTAAAATCGGCTGTCGATTGTAAGTTGGAATAACAACGCTAAAAAACACACTCTCACCCACAACACTATGTATCCATCTCCAGGATAGGACATCAGCAGATGTGAGACTGTTCCTTATTCGATATGTGGATTTTGAACAGCAGATAAACGCAGGAGAATTAATAGCACTCGTTACCCGACGACTAAAGTTACCCATATCGTATAAAACTCTCGCTTCGTTGCTATCCTGCCTCAGAATGAATTCTGACGCTAATAGCTCAAGTCTACTAAAGTAGACTCAAATCATTTATCAGTCGTAGACGACTTTGGCTGTTAGCCTGGGATTTGAATCCCAGGCTAGATGGTGAGGGTGATGCCCATTAACCGAATATATTTTTATTGCGATGCCGACGTAGCAGTAAACCTGTACCAATTACACCTATACCGACTAAGGTTGTGGTAGCTGTTGGTTCGGGAACTTTCTTAGGAGTTTGCACAGAGAATTTCAACGTGGCTTCACCTACGACAGGAGTTCCTGGAGGAGCAGTAGGATCGAGTCTGTCTTGCTGGGTAAAGGTTATTTTGCCGCTAGCTTTATCAAATATGCCGGCTCCCCCAGTTAGGGTTATGGTTCCACCACCCATTACTGTGTTGTTCGCAAAGTTAATTGTAGCCATGTCGTTGGCTGTTCCAAACACTTTATTAGGAGAGTTCTTGTCAGCGTTAAAATACACGTCTCCTAGCATAGTTTGGTTTTTTAAGCCAAACGCGGCTGGATCTGCATTAAATTGAAACTTTTGGGTAGTGTCAGTAGCTTCTACTAATTTTCCATATGTATTACTTTCAAAGTTTGTCAACCCGTAAAGAGCGTCTTTACTTTCACCTGTGATGGTTGCTCTGAAGATACCCTCACCTAAGTCCGTTCTGGGTTGAAGCGAAAATAATGTTTTGTATGTTACATCAAAATTCTTAGTAGTCTGGGCGATCGCACTTTTTACATTTGACCCCAAACTAACTAATGTTAAAGCTATTGGAATAAGCCATGCAATACGTGAACGAACCATAATTTACCTGTCTTTATATCTAAATATACTTAGTAACAATCTTAACTAATAAAGTTTGGTGAAGAGAATGCCTAAAATAAATGTAGTTATGATTTATTTTTAGTAAAATCCAAGTACTATTACCTAAAGGATTTAATAAACCCTTACACATCAGAGCATGTCAGGTTATCTGCTTGCTTTATTCTTTGTAATCTAGGATTTAGGGAGAAGAATGAAAAAACGAACCGCAGAGGGCACAGAGGACACAGAGAAATAAGAGGAGCGATCTTGGTTTTTGCGTAAGTCCTATAATCTAGTCACCTGAACTGCCCTCAGGGTCAATTATTATTCTTATAAGCATCCTCAATGTCATGAAATAAGTATATTTTTGATTGCAAATTAGTTAGATAATATTGACTCATTATTTCGTTGTGCTATCAGGAGTTTTGAATGGGTCGCGCCAAAAAGGTTGTTCTGGCATATTCTGGGGGAGTAGATACCTCAGTTTGTATTCCCTACCTCATGCATGAGTGGGGTGTGGAAGAAGTGATTACGCTAGCAGCAGATTTAGGTCAGGGAGATGAATTAGAGCCAGTTCGAGAAAAAGCTTTAAAATCGGGTGCAAGTCAATCTCTGGTGGCTGATGTAAAAGATAGATTTGTTAAAGATTACGCTTTTGGAGCGATTCAAGCAAACGCTCTTTATGAAAATCGCTATCCTCTGGGAACTGCTCTTGCTCGTCCCTTGATTGCTAAGATATTAGTAGAAGCCGCAGAAAAATACGGTGCAGATGCGATCGCTCACGGTTGCACCGGTAAAGGTAACGATCAAGTACGCTTTGATGTCTCCTGTGCTGCACTGAACCCAAATCTGAAGATACTTGCACCAGCACGGGAATGGGGAATGAGTCGTGAAGAAACCATCGCTTATGGGGAACGCTTTGGTATTTCTTCGCCGGTGAAAAAGAAATCCCCCTACAGTATTGATAAAAATTTGCTCGGTCGCAGCATAGAAGCTGGTATTCTGGAAGATCCGGCGGTTGAACCACCAGAAGAAATTTATCAGATGACGAAAGCGATCGCTGACACACCAAACGAACCAGAATACATTGAAATCGGTTTCACTCAAGGCATTCCTACCACCCTCAACGGTGAAGCTAAAGACCCAGTTGCCTTAATTGAACAACTCAACTCTTCAGCTGGCAACCACGGCATCGGACGGATTGATATGGTAGAAAACCGTTTGGTGGGCATTAAATCGCGGGAAATCTACGAATCACCCGCAATGTTAGTATTAATTCAAGCACACCGAGATTTAGAAAGCTTGACTTTAACCGCAGATATTACCCACTACAAACGTGGTATTGAAGAAACTTATACCCAAATGGTTTATAACGGTTTGTGGTACAGTCCACTCAAAGCTGCATTAGATGCCTTTATTCAAAAAACTCAAGAGCGAGTTTCTGGAACTGTGCGAGTCAAACTGTTTAAAGGTAACGCCACGATAGTTGGACGTACTTCTGAAAATACCCTTTACACACCAGATTTGGCAACCTACGGAGCCGAAGATAAATTCGATCACAAAGCAGCTGAAGGCTTTATTTACGTTTGGGGACTACCAACACGTATTTGGGCACAGCGGGGAAGGAGTTAGTTGTTAGTGGGAGCGTGATTAGGAGTGCTTTTTTACAATTAACCACGCTCCTACTAACAACCAACAACTAACCACTAACCCCTAACAATTATGAAACGATCGCTTGCACAAAAAATTACAATTGGACTGGGGTTAGCGCTGGCGCTGTTAGTCGCCAATACTGTGGTATCTTATCGCAATACGTTGAAGCTGATTTAAAATCAGCGGTTGGTGACTCATATCAGGTTCGCTTAAATACTTACGATAAAATAAACGCGCTCGATTTCTAAATATAAAGGCTCTGAGGATTTTATATCGTAAGCAATTTACCGGACATGATATCGACGGCTTATGGCAGAAACGAAGATGAAAAATGGGCGTTAGCGGCTGGTTTTCAACTTTATCTAGCGAAACCAGTTGAGCCAATGAATTTGGTAGAAGCGATCGCTAATCTGACTGCACATGGCGTGAAAATGGTTTAGCCATTACCTACTCCCCACTCCCTAATTCTTTCGCTTGCCGAGCTTCCAACCACACTGGTATAACTATCACTGCAACCAGGATTAACAACCCGGCTAGAGCAAATTGACTTGCCCAAGCAACCAATTGTTCTAAAGGAACAATTTTCCCCGCAAAGAAAGCTAATGTCACCATTGCAGTACCCCACGTAGTTGCTCCTGCTAAGTTATATAAAAAGAATTTGCCGAAGGGCATTTCCACTATACCCGCTAGTGGGGAAGCGAAAACTCGCAGCAATGCCAAAAAGCGCCCAAAAAATACAGCTTTACCAGCATTTTCACTAAATTTATCTTTAATATTTAGTAGTCGCTGTTCGGAAATCCGAAAAATGCTACCAGCTCGTAGCAAAAAAGACCAACCTCCCAATCTACCAATCCAATAGCCGCAGATACCACCAATTACAGCACCTGCGATCGCATCACCCAAAACCAGCCAATAATTTAATTCATTACTACCAGCAAGAAACCCACCTACTAAAGTCACGGTTTCACCAGGAAGGGGAATTCCTAAATTTTCTAATAAAATTCCCAAAAAAACAGCCCAATAACCATACTGGTGGGCAACTTCCTGGATATTTTCTAGCGATATAAACTCAAGAGACATCTAGCACCGCCATATGAAACAAATTTTTACTTTTACTATCTATCTTTGCTCTTTTCTCGGTGATGTGTCAATTAACTTCCACCTGTTATATAGACAAAAGTCAATAATTATTGATTTTTATCTATAATTTATCACAACTGATATCATACTCGCAGATTTACGGAAACAAAATCATAAACAATTT